>DRLE01000051.1 GCA_011051475.1 Gammaproteobacteria bacterium | reverse complement strand
GCGCTGCTGTTTTTTTAACAGGCCGCGGCCATGCTGCCTGATGCGGTACATGCCGGCGCTGCGCCCCCTGAGATTGAAGTGAATATCAACCGCCCTGCTTTTAACCGGGAACAGCGCCTCGGCTTTCTTGATACAGGCGCGGGTGGCATCGATCACCTGTTGCTGCCGGGAGTCGGACAGGGGGCAGTCGTGTTTCGCGGACATGCTTGCAATTAACGATCAGGCGCGGGAGATAAAGTCACGGGTTTCGGTATTGACCCTGATGGTTTCGCCGGGTGTCAGGTATTCAGGCACCTGTACCACCAGGCCGGTGGTCAGCGTTGCCGGTTTGGTGCGTGCGGAAGACGAGGCGGCCTTCATGGCGGGCGCGCACTCGGTGATTTCCAGGGCCATGGTGTTGGGCAGTTCGATACCCAGCAGCTGGCCCTCGGCGATCAGGGCGCTCAGCCCTTCCAGGCCATCGTAGAGAAACAGGGCTTCGTCCTGCAGTGCCTCGGCCGGCAGCACAAACTGTTCATAATTTTCGCTGTCCATAAAGGTGTAACTGTCGGTATCATGGAACAGCAGCTGGACACTGCGACGGGAAACGTCCAGTGGAGTAATAACTTCGTCGCCCTTGTAGCGGCGCTCGAATTTCTGCCCGCTGCTGATATCACTGCCGCTGACCTTGTACAGGGTGCTGCCGCTGCGTGAGGAGGGTGACTGCACGATAACCTGTTTGACCAGAATTTTTTTGCCGTCCTGCTCGATGACCAGGCCCTTTTTGATTTCGTTGGCTTTCATTGTGTGCTCTATAATAATTGAACGGCTATTATGAGTGATTTTGTATGCGTGTGAAACACCTGCTGGTGCCTGATGATGAAATCGTGATGACCGCCATCCGCTCGCAGGGTGCGGGCGGGCAGAATGTAAACAAGGTTTCCACTGCCATCCAGTTAAAGTTCGATATCAAACATTCCAGCCTGCCGGAAGCCGTCAGGCAGCGCCTGCTGGCGCTGAATGACCAGCGTGTGAGCAAGGAGGGCGTGTTGACCATCAAGGCGCAGGAAACCCGCAGTCAGCTCAAGAACCGGCAGATGGCGCTGGCGCGCCTGCAGGCATTTATCGCCCGCGCCCTGGTTACCCGCAAACCCCGCAAACCGACAAAGCCCAGCCGTTCATCCCAGCAGAAGCGCCTGAACAGCAAGACAAAACGCGGCCAGCTGAAACGCGCACGTCAGCAGAAGGACTGGTGAATTAAAGGCGCGGGTCCGCAAATAACGCAAAGGCGACGTTGTTCGTCGTTCGTTATTCGTCATTCGTAGATGCGTATTCTTTGAAAATTGTCCGCTCCTGTACCAATTAAAAACGAATGATGAACGACGAATAACGAACAACGTCTGTTCCGCGCTTTTAACTTATCAGACTGGAACCCAGATGTTTGGTCAGGAACAGCCGCTCGGGAATTTTATCCTTGATCTGTTCATGCAGTTCCGGCAAACGTGACCAGTGCAGACCCTGTTTGAAATGATGGGCGGTATGGTAGCCCAGGTTGCCGGTCAGCCTGTTGTAGATCGGGCTCATAATATTATGCGAGGCCTCGAAGTCGTTGTCGACGTCCAGGCCGGCATGGTGCGCGTAGGTCACCCAGGCGGTAAACAGCAGGCTGGTTATCATTGGCAGGATAAAGCAGAACAGGGCGGGAACCGGCCGGTACCAGGTCAGGACGGCAAGCAGCAGCAGGGTAACGCCGGTGGCAATAAAGAAAACCTTCTGCGGGCGCGGGTGCTTTTTACCGACCTGGTACGCGCGATAGTAGGCGGTGCCGGCAACATCGAAGGAGTAACGCATGCGTCCCATCATTTTGCCGTTTTTGTCCTTCCAGCGGCTTTCGTCTTTTGTCTGGTCGAGGTAGTGATGGTGATGGCCGAGTACATGGTGCAGCACCCACAGCTTGGAGGTGGCGCCGGTATGCAGGGCGTAGATCTGTTCCAGCAGGTAGTTCAGCCATTTGGACCTGAACGTGGGCGTGTGCTGGTGGTGATGGTTCCAGGCGCAGATAATACCCTTGGGCCATATCATAAACAGGTAAAAGCCCAGCAGCAGCCAGACATTGTCGACAAGAAAATAAACGGTGAAATCAAGCAGGGTAAACAGGCTGATAATTAAAACGGGTAAACGGTCTTCGGGGTATTTGAACTGGGTTTTCATAAACATATGGATAAAAAAGTATCAGCCGGTGGTGCGGATACGGGTATTAACAGGTGGTTGTTCGGTGTGGAGTATAACGGGTAGATCATGGTGTACATGATTTTCTGTGTGTACAGATATCGGTTCGTCCGAGCACTGTCAGGGAGTATACCAGTATCTTGCAGTAAATGTTCTATACCCCGTTAAAAACCTGCGCCGTGTTATGCTGGAACCAGTTTTCAAGCCGTTGCTTAATGTGTGTGATCTGTTCGTCCGTGTAAGCGGTAGCGGGCACAGCGCCCCAGACCGGCGCCGGCCAGCAGGCATCATGCCGGTAGCGGGCGATATGGTGGACATGCAGCTGTGGCACGACATTACCCAGAGCGGCAATATTGAGTTTGTCGGGCGTATAAATCTGTTGCAGGCAGCGGCTGAAGAAAACCGACTCGCTGAGCAGTTGCTGCTGGTCCTTTTCACTTAACTCATGGATTTCACGGATGTTTTCCCGGTCGGGAACCAGTATGAACCAGGGGTAGTTGGCATCCCTGTTCAGCAGCAGGTGACACAGGGGAAAGCGGCCGAGTAGCAGGCAATCCTGGGCAAGTTGTGGGTGTATTTTTGTCATGGCTGGCCTGATTATAACTAAGGAGCCTCTGAATAACTCTGAATGAAGCAGATTGTGTACAGCTTATGTGAGAACAAGGCAAAGTTTGCAGCGAATAGTTGGCCCAAGTAGACGGCTATGGGTAAGAACTTTAACGCCGTTATCGCATAAGCTGTACATAAGATGCGATTTCACGCGTTTTTCAGAGGTTCCCTAATACACACAGGAGGCGGGCAAATGGCAAACTGGCTGACAGGAAACGTGGTAGAAAAAATTCAGTGGAACTCGCGTCTGTATTCCCTGCGCATAGAGGCGGACCTGGCTGATTTCAAGGCCGGGCAGTTTATCCGCGTGGCGCTGGATATCGATGGTGAGCGAGTGGCGCGGCCGTATTCCCTGGTCAACCGTCCGGGGGAGGGCAGTCTGGAAATCTTTTTCAATATCGTCCCCGAGGGCCCGCTGTCCCCGCGCCTGGCCGCACTGGAAGCCGGTGATGAGATCTTCGTCGCCGAGCGGGCCAACGGTTTTCTCACCATCGACGAAGTACCCGAAAGCAGGCATCTGTGGATGCTGGCCACCGGCACCGGCGTCGGCCCGTTTCTGTCTATCCTCAAGGCAGGCGAATGCTGGCAGCGTTTTGACAAGGTGGTGCTGGCTTATTCGGTCAGGGACAGCTCCGAACTCGCCTACCGCCGGCAGATAGCAGAGATCGAAGAAGCCCGGCCGCAACAGTTCCGCTTTATCCCCTGTATTACCCGCGAAAGCGTCGAAGACTGCCTCAATGAGCGCATCCCCGCCGCGATAGAAAGCGGCAACCTCGAAAAAAACGCCGGTATTCGCATCAGCAGGGATGATTCACACATAATGATGTGCGGAAATTCGGCCATGATCACCAGCGTCAGCGAACTGCTGCAGCAGCGCGGCCTGAAAAAACACCTGCGGCGGGAGCCGGGGCAGGTTACTGTGGAGAAATACCATTAGCGCGCGTTGCGCGCAGTGAATAGTGAATAACTAATAGTGAATAGTGTTTTAAAACACACAACCCTGGAAAAACGAAGTTTTTCCCGCTTTTAACTATTCACTATTAGTTATTCACTATTCACTGCGCCGAAGGCGCTAAACGTTTTGTTCCAGAAACTCCCGAAAATTATGCGCATCGATAATCTGCGTACCGTCGCAGTTGAACTGCATGCGTACGATGCCCTGGACGATACAGATGCTGATATTGCGCAGGTAGTATTCGTCGATGGCGCGCAGTTTGCCGACGGTTGAGAGGATTTTCGAGATATTGTCGGGCTCCAGCGGTTGCCAGCGCTGTGAGCGCCGGTTGAGTATGTTTTGCCAGTAACCGGGAATGCTGCGGTACTGTTCGGTTTCGCGCAGCGCGGCATAGAGGCTGCGCATCAGCGCGACCTTGTCCTCGTAGCTGATTTTCGGAAAGTGGCGGTCGATATAGGCGCTGTCGGCCATCTTCTCCGCATCGTGGATTTCCTCGCGCAGCGGGTCGAAGATGGAGTTGGTGCGGATCTCGCCGCTGTTAAAACCGACAAACAGCCGGTATATGCCGCGGCCGATCATGATTTCTTCAAGATTTGGCTCAAGTCGGTCGAACAGGCTGTCGACCTTGCTGTCATAGCGTTTGCGCAGGGGCGCACTTTCCCGCAGCGAGGGGTCGCCCTTGATGCCGATCAGCACCTGCTCCGGGTTGAGGCCGGCCGCACTGACGATGCTTTCCTGCAAAATCAGCTCTTCAATATTGTCGTCAGTATTGTTTTGTGAGTTATCCATGGGATTTATCGCTGTTTTCCTGTATTAACGGGGCAGGTGGCCTGAAAGCCGTTTGCCCGCAATGGCTGAATAAGACAAATATCATCAGTGTTGTGCCTAAATTGACTATAATAACCGGCACGATATGACGAATTCATGAATTCTTTGCTACAAAGATCTTTCACTTATCATTTAATTTTTATAACTAACTGATTTTTATAGCTTAACTGGTTTAAAAAATATTATGTATGAAGCTTTTTACGGTTTTAGGGAAAAACCGTTTTCCATGTTGCCCGACCCGGGCTTTCTGTTTTTAAGCAAGAAACACCAGGCAGCACTTACCTTACTTGAATATGGTCTTCTCAACCATATCGGTTTCTGCGTTATCAGCGGTGAAGCCGGTGCCGGCAAGACCACCATTCTTCGCGCCCTGCTTGAGCGCGTGGGTGATGATGTTACCGTCGGTCTGATTACCAATACGCACCAGTCTTTCGGTGGCCTGCTCGACTGGGTGCTGTCCGCCTTCGATCTGCACCAGCCGAACCTGTCGCATGTCGAAATGCATCAGATTTTCATGGAGTTTCTGATCGAGGAGTACGGCAAAAACCGCACCGTTCTGCTGATTGTCGACGAAGCGCAGAATATGAAAGCCGACGCACTCGAAGAGCTGCGTATGCTCTCCAATGTCAATTCCAACAAGGACCAGCTGATGCAGGTGGTGCTTGCCGGCCAGCCCGCCCTGAAGGAAACCCTGCGCCAGCCGGAACTGATGCAGTTCGCCCAGCGCATTGCGGTGGACTATCATCTCGACCCTCTGGGCCTGAAGGAAACCTGCGGCTATATCCAGCACCGCCTGAAAAAGGCCGGCGCCACGCACGATGTATTTACGCCTGCGGCCTGTGCGCGTATCTACAACTATAGTGGGGGCACGCCACGGCTTATCAACCTGCTTTGCGAGACCGTACTGGTTTACGGTTTTGCCGACCAGAAAAAAATCATCGATGTCGAACTGATTGATGAAATGGTGCAGGAGCGCATGAAGGACAGTGTGGTGCCTATCTGCAATCGTGAAGCCGGGCCACAGGATGAGGCCAGCCTTGCCGAGCTGGAAAAGGATTTTCCATCGATAGAAGGCGCGTCAGCGGCAGAGGAAACCCCTGCCGTTGCCGATATTCCGGAACTGACGGCGGAAGATGAGGATGAGCTGCCGCCGCTGGATGCGAGCATGATACAGGCAGAGGGGCCGGATACGCTTAAGGGCAGCCAGGGTAGTCATCAGGGTGGCAAAAAGCAGACCCAAAAGCAGACCCAGGAGCAGACAAACAAAAGCACCGACGGGCAGACACCGGATGAACCGTCCGATGATTCCATTGCCGATCGTGGCAACGGGCGCAGCAGAAAACGCGAGGCTTCCACTGTTGCCAGTACGTTCAAGCAGGCCGAGCAGGCAATTTCATCGGGCCAGGCAGGCAATGGGGCAGGCAATGGGGCAGGCAATAGAAACGGCAGCAAAAAAACCGGTCTGATAATGAAACTGGTGCTGGCTGCTGTGATTATTGCCGCATTGTTGATTGGCGTGGCTGTCTGGCTGGATGCCGACAATAAACCGGCCGGGGATAAAGCCTCAGCGATTGTACCGGAGAATACCGAAACCGCGGTCAAAACCGGGCTTGCGGTACAGAGCGAGGAGAGCCGGGAACGCCTGAAAAAGCTTGAAGAGGAAGCCGCGGCCCTCAAGCGTGAACGTGACGCGGCACTGAAAAAAATCGAGGAAGAGCGTCGGGCCAAGGCCGAGGCTGAAAAGCGTGCAGCGGAAAAGGCGGCACAGGCGAGAAAGGCGGCGGAGGAAAAACGTCGTCTTGAAGCGGCCGAACGCAAGCGCGTTGCCGCCATCAGGGAGAAACAGCGCCGCGCCAGGGAAGCGGCGGAAAGGGCGCAATGGGAAGCCGAACAGGCAAAGCGTGAGGCCGCCAGGCTGGCCGAGGAAAAACGCCTGATGGAGCAGCGCCTGGAGGAAGAGCGTCGCATGCAGGCCGAGCAGGAAGCGCTGCGCCTGGAGCAGGAACGTCTTGAACAGCAGCGCCAGGCCGCTGCCGAGGCCAGGGACCGCGAACTGGCAAAACTGAAAGCACAGGAACTGGAAAAACAGAAAAAGAAAATTCCGGCGGACTGCACCGGCCCGACGGCGCGATTTAAATCCAGCTGTCGCTAAGCTACGGCAGTTGTTTGCTCTTTGCTGGCAGCGACTGTTTCCCTATTTGCATTTACCAAAGGTTTCCCCGTTATCAATGGCCGGGTTCTGCACGGTCTCCTCATCCGGAAACAGCTCCTTCAGATCAGCCATCGACAGGGTGTCACCCTTTTCCTCGAAACGCGCCCAGATCATGTCCCAGCGTTTGTCATCAAAATAAAACCCGGTGGGCAGCAGGCAGACCAGCTTCTGCTGAAAGTCGGTAATGATTTTCGGTTCGGTGAGTTTTCCGGCGGCCATGGCTTTACCTG
>DRLE01000050.1 GCA_011051475.1 Gammaproteobacteria bacterium | reverse complement strand
GCGGCAAACAGGATAAACAGGCGCACGGTATCGGCGCCGTACTGCTCGATCAGCTGCTGCGGGTCAACGGTATTGCCCTTGGACTTGGACATCTTGCTGCCGTCCTTCAGCACCATGCCCTGGGTCAGCAGATTGGTGAAAGGCTCGTCACTGCGCAACAGGCCCTCATCGCGCATCAGCTTGTGGAAGAAGCGCGCATACAGCAGATGCAGCACCGCATGCTCGATACCGCCGATATACTGATCGACCGGCAGCCAGTAGTCGGCGCGCTCATCCAGCATTGTATCGGCATCGGGGCAGGCAAAACGGGCGTAATACCAGGAGGACTCGAAAAAGGTATCGAAGGTGTCGGTTTCACGTGTCGCTTCACCGCCGCATTGCGGGCAGCGGGTTTCATAGAACTCGGGCATTTTCTTGATCGGCGAGCCGACATCATCGCCGTACTGGATATCCTCGGGCAGCACCACCGGCAGCTCGTCTTCCGGTACCGGCACCGTGCCGCAGCTGTCGCAGTGGATAATCGGAATGGGCGTGCCCCAGTAACGCTGGCGGGAAACCCCCCAGTCGCGCAGGCGGTAGTTGACCTGTTTTTCACCCCGGCCCAGGGCCTTGAGTTTTTCGGCGATGGCATCGATGGCCGCCTCGGAAGTCAACCCGTCGAACTCACCGGAATTTTTCAGTATGCCTTTTTCGGTAAAGGCCTCCTCTTCTACCGACACCTCACTGCCATCGGCCGGGTAGATCACCTGTTTGATGGGCAGGCCATAGGCTTTGGCAAAGGCATGGTCGCGGCTGTCATGCGCCGGCACCGACATCACCGCGCCGCTGCCGTAATCGATAAGCACGAAATTAGCCACCCACACCGGCACCTTCTCGCCGCTGATCGGGTGTATGGCCATAACGCCGGTGGCCATGCCCTTTTTCTCCATGGTGGCAATATCGGCCTCGGCCACGCTGGTGGTCTTGCATTCATCGATAAAGGTCTGCAGTTCCGGGTTATCGCGGGCCGCCTGCTTTGCCAGCGGATGCTCGGCGGCCACCGCCACATAGGTGACGCCCATCAGGGTATCGGCGCGGGTGGTATAGACCGTCAGTGTTTCATCGCTGTCATCGATGGCAAACTGCAGCTCCACACCCTCGGAACGGCCGATCCAGTTGCGCTGCATGGTGCGCACCTGCTCGGGCCAGCCCTCAAGCTGGTCGATATCGTTGAGCAGCTGCTCGGCATAATCGGTGATTTTCATAAACCACTGCGAGATTTCGCGGCGTTCGACCAGGGTGTCGCAGCGCCAGCAGCGCCCCTCGATAACCTGCTCGTTGGCCAGCACGGTCTGGTCATGCGGACACCAGTTGACGCCGGCGGTTTTCTTGTAGGCCAGGCCTTTTTTAAACAGGCGGGTAAACAGCCACTGCTCCCAGCGGTAATAATCCGGTTTGCAGGTGGCGATTTCCCGATCCCAGTCATAGGCGAAACCCAGGCGCTTGAGCTGCTCGCGCATATAATCGATGTTTTCGTAGGTCCATTTGGCCGGCGCCACCTTGTTCTTCATCGCCGCGTTTTCCGCCGGCAGGCCAAAGGCGTCCCAGCCCATGGGCTGCAGTACGTTTTTGCCCTGCATGCGCTGGTAGCGGGCGATAACATCACCGATGGAATAGTTGCGCACATGGCCCATGTGCAAACGTCCGCTGGGATAGGGGAACATGGCCAGGCAGTAGAACTTCTCCCTGTCTGCATCTTCGAGCACCCGGAAGGTAGATTTCTCATCCCAGATTTGCTGGATGTTTTCTTCGATTTGTTGTGCCTGGTAGTCCTGGTTCATAGATATTCAGTCAAAAATATTGCAGTTCGTCGGATGGTTTTTCCCGGCGGGAAAATCTGGGCTATAACTATAAGCAGTACCGGGCAAAAGCCCGCAAGACAGGCATCAGGCCGGCACCAGCAGGTAGCCATGAATAAAGTCTGGAAGGATACACCAGCCATGGTCTGACATAAAGGACTGCTTGCCCCTAAAGGCAGGAACTCGGACGATTTTCTCGGATATTTCAGGAAAATAACAGCAACAACTATGATTCCATTACAGAAAAAACCGGCCAACCACCTTACCGAAGCCTACAACCATATCATGGCTGCAATGGCCATCGCTTTCGAAGAGGCCGAGCCCGGCGAGCTGACCCTGCAGGTGGCCCTGAAAAGCGCCCTGAAAGCCGCTATCGATCGCGGCGAGCTGAGCTACGAGGAAGCCAGTGAAATCATCGAAACCATCAAGCGCGACATCAACGACGCGGCCGAATTCATGATGGAAAGCAGCAGCGAATTCCATGACTGGCTGTCACTGGATATCGAGGTGATTGAATACCGGGTAATGCGGCTGTTTCTGAACGTAGCGAAGAATACGCGGGTGGCTTTGCAGGCGCTTGGGCAGGCTTAAAAAACTTCCGGTCGAAAAGCAGAAAAACGATTGCACCACAGAGGTCACAGAGGTCACAGAGGAAAATATTTCGTGGCTGTCATTGCGAGCGTTAGCGAAGCAATCTCGCACGGCAGCTGTCCTGCCTGGATTGCTTCGCTAACGCTCGCAATGACAGTAATACATAAACGTATGTCTCTGTGACCTCTGTGTCCTCTGTGGTAAAAAAACGCTTTTAACTTTTCCTGACCTTTTTCACCGCAAAAACCACCAGCACCAGCAGACTCAGAGCAACCCCCAGCCAGTCACCCCAGCGCACATACGGCGTTGCGCCCTGCATGGGCTGTACCTCGGCCTTTAGCACACCGACTTCAAACTGCGGCAGCTGCTTGACCACCCTGCCCTGCGGGTCGATAAAGGAGGTAATACCGGTATTGGTGGAACGGATCATATAGCGCCCGGTTTCCAGCGCGCGCATGCGGGCAATGGCATGGTGCTGGTGCGGCTCGATGGAATCCTCAAACCAGGCGTCATTGCTGACATTGAGCAATACGGCCGCCTGTGGCAGGTCCTTGAGCACATCACGGGAAAAGGCCTCTTCGAAGCAGATGGATACGCCTATCGGCACCCCGGCAGCCGTAATCAGCGGCTGATCATCTTCACCACTGATAATGTCAGACATCGGGATTTTGACAAAGCGGTTGAAGAACTCGATAAGAAAGCGCAGCGGAATATACTCACCCAGCGGCACCAGATGACGCTTGTCGTAGATGCCACTGACCCGCCCCTCATCCATACTGACCACACTGTTCAGCAGCCTGCCCTGCGCATTACGGTGGAAAATGCCAAACAGCAGATCGATATCCTGCTGCTTCAGGTGCAGACCGATCTCACGCAAATACAGCCTGACGCGGCCAAGATAATCCGGGATAGCCGTTTCCGGCCAGACGATCAGGTCCACGTCCTTCTGCTGCAGGCTCAGATCGCGATACAGTTTTTTTGTCGGCTGGCGCATGGAAGCCTTCCACTTGTCCTTCTGCGCGATATTGCCCTGGATAATGCTGACC
Organism: Gammaproteobacteria bacterium; assembly: GCA_011051475.1. GTDB lineage: Bacteria > Pseudomonadota > Gammaproteobacteria > SZUA-229 > SZUA-229. Next base: position 5,128 of record DRLE01000050.1, on the reverse strand, counting down.
CGAATGGCCTCACCGCTCGGCTCGGTCCAGCGGGTATTCTTCAGCAAGGCACCCACGCCCCACAGGGCCAGCACGGATACCAGCAGTATTGTTCGTCGCCGGAGGTTATTGTCGAGTACAAGCAGTACCAGGGCACCGGCGCTAAAGCCCAGCAGTACGCTTAGCGCGTGATTGCCGATAAGCGGCGCAAAACCGGCCAGCGGCGAGTCGATCTGGCTATAGCCCAGCTGCATCCAGGCAAAGCCGGTCATGACATACCCCTGCAGCCATTCAAACAGCAGCCAGCTGGCCGGATAGAACAGCAGCATGCGCAGGCGAGCATCGTCCGGCAGGAAACGATTGACCACCCAGGCGGCCAGACCGGTATAAAGACTGAGATAGGCACACAGCAGAAAAATCAGCAGTATGGCAAACACCGCCGGCGCGCTGCCATGCACATGCAGGCTGTAATAAATCCAGCTCACCCCGCTGCACTGCAGCCCCATACCGAACAGCCAGCCACTGATCGCCGCCTGCTTCGCCGGCAGCAGATGCCAGCAGTAAAAAGCCACGGCAAGGGTCAGCAGCAACAGCCAGCTTAAATCAAAGGGTGCAAAGGCCAGCGTGCTTAAGGCGCCGGCCAGAGGGGAAAGAATGAACCACCAGGATTTAAAGAATTGTTCCATTTATTATCGACTGTAAGGCTTCAGAAAATCAGATGACCTGGTATTAAAGGCTGCGGCAACAAGATCCTTCGACGCCACTTCGTTTCGCTCAGGACGACAACATACAAACAGACTCAAATCGCCGGCAATGACAACAGGCCGAAGGCCTGCGCGCTTTCACTGTTCACTATTCGTTATTCACTATTCACTGACGATGACGCCACAGCGTCATCGTCCACAATGCTCACCTGCATACTGTTAATACGCCGCGAATTCGCGCTCACCACCTTGAAGTGGAACGGCCCGATCGTCACTTCCTCGCCGCGCTCGGGCAGATGACCCAGCTCGGCGGTGACCAGGCCGCCGATGGTTTCCACCTTGTCATGCGACAGCTTGCTGTCGAAGTATTCGTTGAACTCCTCGATCGAGGTCAGACCGCGAACGGTATAGCGCTGCAGGCCGCTGCGGCGGATATTGATGACATCGGCAGCATCGTGTTCGTCATCGATTTCACCGACAATCTGTTCGAGCACGTCCTCGATGGTCACCAGTCCGGCAACACCGCTGTACTCGTCGATAACCATGGCCATATGGTTGCGGCTTTCGCGAAAGTCCTTCAGCAGCACGTTAAGACGCTTGGACTCGGGTACAAAGACCGCCGGGCGCAGGATATCTTTCAGCTCGAAGGCGGCACGGCTTTCTTCGTCGTGGTAATGCGTCAGGTCCTTGGCCAGCAGAATTCCGATTACCTCGTCGATGCTTTCATCCACCACCGGGAAACGCGAGTGGCCGGAGTTGGCGACGATGCGCAGCATTTCCTCGACGCTCATGTCCTTCTGCACCACCACCATGTGGGTACGCGGCACCATAATATCGCGCACCTGCATTTCCGAGACCTGGAATACGCCCTCGATCATCATCAGCGCATCCAGGCTGATCACGCCTTTTTTCTGCGCTTCACGTAAATGCTTCAACAACAGTGTTTTTTCATCTTCTGGCTTGTCGAAAAAGCGTTTCTTCAGTGCGGCCAGCCAGCCTGTTTGTTCCTTTTTGCTCATAGTTGTCTACCCATGACATGCATGGTTCATAATTGTTTAGCCTTTTCTTTTGGCGGGTTATCCTGGTAAGGATTGGCAAACCCCAGCTGTTCAAGAATCTGTATTTCCAGTGTTTCCATTTGCCGGGCCTCATCATCTTCAATATGGTCATAGCCCTGCAAATGCAGCATGCCGTGAACCAGCATGTGCGCCCAGTGTGCCTGCAGCGTCTTGCCCTGCGCCTCGGCCTCGGCCTTTATTACCGGTACGCACAGGGCAATATCGCCGAGCAGTTTCGGTTCAATATCAGCGGGAATATCCATGGGAAAGGACAGCACATTGGTGGCTTTGTCTTTATGCCGGTACTCGCGATTGAGGTGGCGGATTTCCTCGTTACCGGCAATACGCAGGCTGACCACGGCTGTGCCCTCACCCTGCCAGGCGGCATTGATCCAGTCCTGCAGTATCGACGCTTCGGGAATATCTTCCTCGGCAGATCCGATATCGTCCGCAATCGATACTTCCACGCTGACGGTCTTATTTTCTGACATATGCTGTCGGCCTAGCCGGCCTCGTCCTCTTCATAGGCGTGTACGATTTTTTTCACCAGCGGGTGGCGAACGATATCACCGCGCTGGAAACGGGTAATGCCGACGCCTTCGATGCCGGAGAGGATTTTCAGCGCGTGGCGCAGGCCCGAGGTTTTCTCCCGCGGCAGATCGACCTGGGAAATATCGCCGGTAACCACGGCCTTGGAACCGAAACCGATACGCGTCAGAAACATCTTCATCTGGTCGATGGTGGTGTTCTGCGCCTCATCGAGAATAATAAAGGCATCGTTCAGCGTGCGCCCGCGCATATAGGCCAGCGGCGCAATCTCGATAATATTGCGCTCGACATATTTCGCCACCTTGGGCTGCCCCATCATTTCGAACAGGGCGTCGTACATCGGGCGCAGATAGGGATCGATTTTCTGCGACAGGTCACCGGGCAGAAAGCCCAGGCGTTCACCGGCTTCCACCGCCGGGCGCACCAGGATGAGTCGGTCGACCAGGTCGTTTTCCAGCGCCTCCACCGCGCTGGCCACGGCCAGGTAGGTTTTGCCGGTACCGGCCGGACCGACGCCGATGGTGAGGTCATGATTTTTTATCTGCTGCATATACTGCTGCTGGCTTTTGCCGCGCCCGGATATAATGCCGTGCCGGTTGCGCACATGATGGCTGCCGGAAGAATAGCCGGAAGCCGGCTGCTCCATATCATCTGCATCCAGCTCACTGATGCTTTCATCCTCACGGTTATCATTCAGGTAAAGCTGCACGGTGGCCGGGGACAGGCTGACATTGGTGGCCACGTTATACAGGGTCTCGATGGCATTCTTCACGGTTTTCAGCCGGCGGCCGTCACCGCTTACTTCGAACTGGTTGCTGCGGCAGTTGATCTTCACCCCGTAAAAGTCCTCAAGCTGATGGATATGCTTGTTGGTCGGCCCGCAGAGATTGGCCAGCCGTTCATTGTCTACGGGCTCGAGTTCGAACTGTATGCTGCTGGTCAGACTGGAAGGGATATTATCTTCGGGGCCGGGCATTAAGTTTTCATTCTCCTGCTTACTTATCCTGTCAGGCACGTTGTCGCCTGCTATCCTGCACAGTGTCAATAGCCGCATGCTTCAGTTTTGCCTGCAGATGGTGTTGCAGATTGCTCGGGCCGATGTATTCTCCCTGCAGGGAATTGCTGCGCGCCTCGGTAATCCTGACATCGGCAAACTGGCCGATCAGCGCCCTGTCACCGGTAAAGTTGACCACGCGGTTGTTTTCGGTGCGCCCGGCGAGCTGTGCTTCGCTCTTGCGTGAAACACTGTCCACCAGTACCGACTGCACCGTGCCCACCATCTGGCGGTTGACCTCGGCGGCATTGGCCGCAATCACATCCTGCAGAATGGCCAGGCGGTGCTTCTTGATCAGATCCGTGGTGGCATCGGGCAGTATGGCTGCCGGCGTGCCCGGGCGGGCGCTGTAGATAAAACTGAAGGAATGATCAAAGCCGATCGCCTCGATCAGTTTCATGGTATCGGCAAAATCCTCGTCGGTCTCGCCGGGAAAGCCCACGATAAAATCGGAGGAAATGGCGATATCCGGACGCGCCTGTTTCAGGCGTTGCACCAGGTCGATATATTGCGCGGCGGTATGGCCGCGCTTCATTGCCGCCAGCACGCTATCGGAACCGCTCTGTACCGGCAGGTGCAGGAAGCTGACCAGCTCCGGCACCTCGGCATAAACCTGCACCAGATCATCGTTGAATTCCATCGGGTGCGAAGTGGTAAAGCGTATGCGGTCGATGCCCTCGATGGCGGCAACGTAATGGATCAGCAGCGCCAGGTCGGCATGGCTGCCGTCGGCCATCAGGCCGCGGTAGGCATTCACATTCTGCCCCAGCAGATTGACCTCGCGCACCCCCTGCCCGGCCAGGGTGGCCACCTCGGCCAGCACATCATCGAAGGGGCGGCTGACTTCCTCGCCACGGGTATAGGGCACCACGCAGAAGCTGCAGTACTTGCTGCAGCCTTCCATTATGGAAACAAAGGCGCTGGGACCGTCGGCCCTGGGTTCGGGCAGGTTGTCGAATTTCTCGATTTCGGGGAAGGAAATGTCCACCACTTTTTTGTGCGCATCCGCGCCGCTGAGCATCTGCGGCAGACGGTGGATGGTCTGCGGGCCGAAGACCACATCGACATAAGGCGCGCGTTTCTGGATTTCCGCGCCTTCCTGGCTGGCGACGCAGCCGCCGACACCGATCACCAGATCCGGTTTATCCTGTTTCCAGTTCTTCCAGCGGCCCAGCTGCGAAAACACCTTCTCCTGCGCCTTTTCGCGGATGGAGCAGGTGTTGAGCAGCAGCACATCGGCCTCTTCCGGATTATCCGTCAGCTCCAGGTCATGCGAATCGGCCAGCACATCGGATATGCGAGCCGAGTCGTACTCGTTCATCTGACAGCCGTAGGTTTTGATGAATAACTTGCGGACGCTCTTGTGCGGTGTTGCCGCAGGTGAACCCTGCGGGACACCCGGTGGTTTAGCGGACATGCGTTGTGGTGATAGTAATCATACAGATGTTAATTATACCTTGGCTGATATAGCAATATCCATACTATTTTTTTATCCACAGATGAACGCAAATGTTTTATTAACCCAGGCCTGATTATCCTCAAATTATAGGAGCGGAATTTATTCCGCTCCTACAAGTGCCAGATGGAAATAATTTGCGTTCATTTGCGTTCATCTGTGGAAAAAACTATTCCACAGTAACTGACTTGGCCAGATTACGCGGCTGGTCGACATCGGTGCCCTTGCGCACGGCGACAAAATAGGAAAACAGCTGCAGCGGCACCGAGAACAGCACCGGTGCCAGTTCGGCATCGACGGCCGGCAGGGTCATCACCTTGCAATCCTC
>DRLE01000049.1 GCA_011051475.1 Gammaproteobacteria bacterium | reverse complement strand
TTGAAACAGTCGAGGCGCAGGGCAATACACTGTTTATTCCCTTCAAAACGGGCGTGTTAATTGCCAGCGTGGCTGCTAAACTGTAATGCCTTCAGTATAGAAGATAATCATGTCACTCGATAATATCCCGGAACAGTACCAGCTCGTCGAAACCCGTTTGCAGGAAAAGCTGGATAACGGCACCACGCGCTGTCACCTTTGCCTGTGGCGCTGCAAGATCGGCCATGGTCAGCGTGGTTTCTGCCAGGCGCATGTCAACCGCAACGGCACCCTGTACAATCTTTCCTACGGTATCCTGTCATCCATCGATATCGATTTTATCGAGGAAAAACCGGTCAGGCACTATCGCCCCGGCACAAAGGTGATGTCGGTCGGCAGCTACGGCTGCAGCTTCCGCTGCGGCGGTTGCCATAATCTGGAAATATCCTGGGGCGTGGAAGCGCTGGACGAGCTGGCGAAGGGGCAGTCCACCGAGGCCTGGGTGCCGCCGAAAAAACTGGTCGACTCGGCTCTGCGCGCCGGTGTCCAGGGCATTGCCTTTACCTATTCCGAACCCGCCGTCTGGCTGGAATACGTGCTGGATGTCTGTGAACTGGCACACGAAGCCGGTCTTTACACGGTTTATGTTTCCAACAGCTATGTTACCGACGAGGCGCTGGAGTTGATTGCCGGCAAGATCGATGTGCTGTGCTCGGACATCAAGAGCCTGTCGGACGATTTCTATGGCGAAATCTGCCGGCCGGCCAAAGTCGAGCAGGTGCTGGCCTCGATCAAAAAGGCGCACGATCTCGGCATCCATGTCGAGACCCGCACCAATATTATTCCCGGCAAAAACGATGACGCGCAGCAGTATTATGACATTGCCTGCTGGATACGCGATAACCTGGGCGCGGACAGCCCCTGGCATATTACCCGTTTTTTCCCGGCCTACCAGTTATCGCATATACCGGCCACACCCGAAGCCATGCTTTTCGAGGCCGAGGAACAGGCAAAGCGTGCGGGCCTGAAACATGTTTACGTGTATAATGACAAGGGTTGCGACTGTGCAAAGGAAAACCGGCCGATAGCGGTATATCTCGACAGCAGCGACGAGGAATTGCACCAGATCAAACAGTGCGCTGCCAGCTGCTGCGGTGATGAAGGCGTGCTGCTGAAAAAATACGAATAAACAAATATCCAGAAAATCCAGATCAGAGGTAAAAATGGCTAATACAGTTAAATGTGTGGTTTTGAACATTGAAGCAGAAGCACTGGACGCGCCCCCGCATCCCGGTGAACTCGGTCAGCGCATTTATGAGAATGTTTCGAAAGAAGGCTGGAAGCAGTGGCTGGAACGTCTGACCACCATTATCAATGAAAACGGGCTGAACACCGCCGACCCGAAAAACCTTGAGCTGATTGAAAAACACATGCTCGGTTTCTTTTTCAATGAAGGTGATTACGGCCAGGCACCTGCCGGTTTCCAGAGTGGCGGTGGCGGCAAGAAATAAGCACGCACGGGTGTTTTAAACCCCTTTATCCTGTAAGTTTTCCATTGGGCGGTTTTTTATTTGTATAAAACGCTCTCGCTTTGAGTGGGAAGCAGTGCTACTAGCAGGTCTTAAGCAAGTTGCATGCGCCGTAGTATAAGATTCTTCGGCTTCGCTCGGAATGACAGGCTTACTGTCACCCTGAGCGAGGCGCAGCGAAGTCGAACGGGTCTTGAGGTTTGTGCCAGCCTGCTCAAATACTTGCAGACTCCTTTGGTTTGCCTTCAATCTTTATGACCGGCGTGGTAATAAACCGCAATTCATTGTGAGCCTGGCGCAGCGCCTGCGTAACCTCTTGCACCGTATCACCTCTTGCAAATATATATCCAAGATACTGGTTGCCCTCGGGCAGCGGCACCAGTTCATGTCCTTCGGGTATGGCAATATCGATCTTTTCAATACCGCTTACCTGTCGTGCCGCCAGCAGGCCTTCGGTGCGTTTTAACAGGCCTTTCTGCCGGATGGGAATCATCATTACGCCCCGCGCCTGAGGAGGCAGGCTGACATCGATGGGCCGGCCGGTCGCCAGTGAGATGGCCAGCTCTTCTACACTGAAGTTCTCATTGTCCAGTATGCGCGCGCAGTCACCACCAATGGTGCGTGAAGCGATCTCCAGAATCCATACCTGGTTTTCTGCGTCGATACGACACTCTGCATGGACGGCGCCGGTGCTCAGACCATAGGCCCGGCAGGCCTTCTCGACAACATCATGGATTTTTTTCTGCAGGGCCTGATCCAGATTGCTGGGCGTAACATAGATGGTCTCTTCAAAATACGGCCCGGTCAACGGGTCGGGCTTGTCGAAGATGGTGATATTGTGCAGCCGGCCCCTGTGCAGGTAACCCTCGTAGGCTATCTCAATACCATCAATGTAGGCTTCTACCAGCAGGTGATGCTGCTCGAACTCACCGCTGGCGGTCGCCAGAATCGGGCGCAGTTGCTCAATGGCCTTTAAATACGCCGTTTCATTATCGACCCGGATAACGCCGCGACTGGCCGACATATTCAACGGTTTTAATACGCAGGGCCAGGGCAGGCCGGCCATCTGCTTTTCAGGCGGCATATTGATGTCGACCAGGCAGTGAATCGGCACCGGGCAGCCGGCCAGCATCAGTTCGGCGCGTGCCAGGTCCTTGCGCCGGGAACAGCGCGCCGCCTGTGGCGGATTGTGCGGCAGCTGCAGCTGGCCGGCAATACGGGCGGCCAGTTCCACCGTGGCGTCATCACTGCCGAGTATGCCGTGGAAGGGTGTTTTTTCGTGCGCCTGCAGAATGCTGCGGATGGCGCTTTCGCTGTCGCTGAAGTTCACCTGTAAACCACTGGCAATTTCGCTGACCAGGGAGTGCCGGCTTTCCGAGGCAATCGTTACCTGCATACCGCGTTTCTTTGCAGCCTGGATATAGGGTGCGATGCGGTAGCTGTTGTGGTGGGAAATCAGCAGCAGATGCTGTGTTTGCGGTTCTTGCCGGAACATATCAGGACAGGAGACATCGGACAAAAAAAGGGCGAACCGGAAAGTTCGCCCTGTGATATTGCCTGTGCGGGCCGTTTAGCCGCAGCCGCCGCCGGCAGCACCACAGCCGCCGCAGGCGCCGCCGCTGCTGGTGTTGGCAAAGACGTTTTTAAAGACAAAACTGGCATTGGTACCGTCTGTCTGGTAGTCGATCTCCACGCCTTCGAGGAAGCTCAGGGCAACCGCGTCAACATGAATTTTCAGACCGTCTTTTTCCAGGGTGGTATCAAACTCGGTAGGCTGGTCAACAAAGGTCATACCATAGGACATGCCACCACAGCCGCCACCCGATACGAAAATACGCACGCCGTTAACGCCGTCTTCGTTTTCGGTCAGCGCCAGCAGTTGCTTTACCGCTTCGTCTGAGACCTTGATTTCATCGCTTAACTGGGTTTTGAACTGTGCTTCGGACATAATCTTTACCTTCTTGTTCGGAATACTGCAGTGATAATAACACGAAATTCCAGTGCTTTCCTGCTGTAACTGTGAGGTTTTTCTGCTGCTGTCAGACGCTGAAACCCTGTCTGTGAAATAGAAAAAGCAGCTGAAAACACATTGAATTACAGGCTATTATGGGGGTATATTAGTCGTTTTAAAGGGAAGGGATATCATGGCTGAAAAACAAAATACCACACCTGAAAACGACAGGGACTTTATCGAGGCTGACCCGCGCGTGGCGGTTATCCATATACTCGGCCAACGGGCGAAATTTCCTGTTAACCGCGCCCTGGTGGTGATTATCTGTGTGCTGGTTACCGGTCTGGTCGCTATTGAATATATTTCCCGCGGTGTCACCCAGACCATTAACTCACTGCTTACCGGTAGCTATGTGACTGTATCCAGTGAAGGCATTAAAAATGGCAGTGGCAAGGCAACGCATATCTACCAGTTCTGGACGCCCGGTGAATCCACCTGGGAGGAAGTGCAGAGCTATTGCCTGCGTTATAACGAATGCAGCGACAATATGGCGCAATATGCTGCCGCCTACACCACCACAGCGGCGCAGCTGGAGAAGTTCGGGCGCGCCCTGAAAAAAGAACTCGGCGTTCCGGGTTACACACGCTTCCACGTTGTTGGCGCCGGTCCGTATACCGGTGACAAAACCGGTTGGGTATGGAAGATAGTGATGGCCAACGGTAAACAGCTGGATCGGGATGCATTTTTCAAAATCTACAGCCGTTTTTTCAACCGCAGCAAGGTAGCGATTGAGGAATCGGTGCTGGGCGGTAAATAAGAGCTAGCAGCAAACAGGCATTTGTTTACGCGGCGGCCTGCCTGCGATGCAACAGGGCATACAGGCTGGGCACCAGTATCAGGCTGACCAGCAGCGAGAAGCTCAGCCCCCAGACAATGACAAAGGCCAGCGGCTGCAGCATTTCCGCACCTTCACCCAGGCCGATAGCCAGGGGCAGCATGCCGAATACCGTAGTTAAGGTGGTCATCAGTATGGGCCGCAGGCGCAGGCCTGCCGCCTTGCGTATGGCCTGGCTCAGGTCGGCGGTCTTCTCTCTTTCGATCTCGATCTGCTCGACCAGCACAATGGCATTGTTCACCACGATACCGGTAAGCATGATAAAGCCCAACCACACCGGCATGGACAGCGTCATGTCCGGGTTGAGCAGCAGGCCAAGGGCAATACCGATGGCTGAAAAGGGGATACTGAGCATAATAATCAGTGGATTGAGCAGCGATTCATACTGTACGGCCATGACCACGAAAACCAGGAAAATGGCCAGAAAAAGCACGATCAGTCCGTCATGCTGACTTTCCTCCAGGGTCTGGTTGCTGTCATTATCATACAGTACGTATCCCTGTGGCAGTTTGAGCCCGGCGAGTTTGTCCATGGCCGCGGACAGTACCTGACTGCGATCCACGCCCTCATCATAGGAGGCGGATATTTCCACGATGCGTTGCTGCTGGCTGCGAACAATACGGCTGGCAGAGGGTTTGTAGCTGATGCTGGCGATATCGCCGAGACGAACCACCTGGCCGTTACGGTAGTCGATAAGCAGGTTTTCCAGAACATTGGGGTTCCAGGTTTCGCTTAACGGCAGACGCAGGCGGATATCGAAGTCCTTGCCTCCCTCGATATAGGTGCTGATGATCTCACCGTCCAGGGCAATCTTCAGGGCCTTGCCAATATCACTGGCATCGACGTTAAACTGGGCGGCGCGCTGACGGTCGATCTTTACGTTCAGTTCCTGCTTGATCTCTTCATAGGAGTGGGTCAGATTACTCAGACCCGCAATGTCCTCCAGCAGCCTCACGGCCTCCTCACCCAGTTCGCGGAGTTTCTCCAAATCTTCTCCGCGAATGTGGATGCTG
>DRLE01000048.1 GCA_011051475.1 Gammaproteobacteria bacterium | reverse complement strand
CGGCCTGTTACCGACCTGAGACAAAGGACAAAAACAAGGATAACTCGTGGAAACCATTACCCTGCCATACTGGTTGTTTATCGTGCTCGTGGTGTTCGCCGCCATTATGGTGATCGACCGTTTTCTTATGCCTGGTATGCGCTGGTACTTCAAGCGCCGGGTCAATCGGGTTATCGAGGAGATCAATACCCGGCTCGATATCGAGATCCGCCCCATCCAGTTTACCCGCCGTCAGGCGCTGATCGACAAGCTGCTGTTCGACGAGAAAGTTATCGATGCCATCAAGGAATACGCCGATGAGCGCAATATGCCGATGGCGGTGGCGCAGGCCAAGGCGCGCAAATACGCCGCCGAAATTGTGCCGGCCTTCAATGCCTATGTGTATTTTCGTGTCGGCTACTGGCTGGCGAAAAAACTGGCCAGACTGGTCTACCGCGTGCGGGTGCGTTTCTACGACAATGACAAAATAAAAACAATCGATTCATCCTCAAGCGTGGTGTTTGTTATGAATCACCGCAGCAATATGGACTACGTGCTGGTCTCGTTTCTGGTGGCGGAAAAAACCACGTTGTCCTACGCCGTGGGCGAGTGGGCCCGTATCTGGCCGCTGCAGACCCTGATCAAGTCCATGGGCGCGTTTTTCGTGCGGCGAAACTCGGGCAACCCCCTGTATCGCAAGGTGCTGGAGCGCTATATCAATATGTCGACCCGCGCCGGCGTATGCCAGGCTGTGTTTCCCGAGGGTGGTCTGAGCAAGGACGGGCGTCTGCGCGAGCCGCGCCTGGGTTTTCTTGATTACATGCTGCGTGACTATCATCCGCACAGCGACAAGGACATCGTTTTTATCCCGGTGGGCATCAATTACGACCGGGTCATCGAAGACCGCAGTCTGGTGCGTCGGCTGGACGGCAAGGCCGAAAAGCGCAGCGCCTGGTTCGTCATAAGAACCACGGTGCGCTTTATCTTCAAGAACGCGGTGCTCTCGCGCAAGACGCGCTGGCGGCGTTTCGGCTATGCCAGTGTTAATTTCGGTGAGCCGGTATCAGCAAAACATTACTGCGAAATCAACGGCGTCGATTTCAGCGCCCTGCCACAGGAGGCGCGTTTCGAGGAAGTGGCGTCACTGGCAAAACAGCTGATGCAGCATATCGCGAAGGTGATTCCGGTGCTGCCCGTACCGCTGGTCTGTGAAGTGCTGTTGCAGAACCGCGGGCACTGGCTGAGCGCGCTGGAAATTAAATCCCTGTGCGCGGCGCGTATCAAGGCGCTGGAGCAGGCGGGCGCGCCGGTGGATGTTTCGGCAAAGGCGGTGGAAAGCGTGCTCGGTGGCGCCCTCGACGCGCTGATCGGTCGCGGCCTGCTTGCTGAGCAGGACAACCTGCTGCAGATGAAAGAAGACGAGGCCGATATCATCCGCTATTACGCCAATTCCATTGCGCACTGGCCTGCAAGCGGCGGGCAATAAAGAGACGCCGTTACATCGGGCCTGCAGCAGTCATTATTCCTGCAGCCAGTTCAGGGCGTCCTCGGCATTGTCAAAGGTCTTTACCTCGCCGGAGGTAAACCAGCCGGCAACTTTGGCGCCGACCTCCAGCCATTTTTTGTTGCTGACAATGGCAATCTTCTCAAATTCCCGGCCGTGCTTCAGGCCCAGCTTGAAATCATCCCAGGCGGCGCGAAGTTCCCAGCCCTCGAATTCCGATGCGTCCATAAAGACCTTGAGTTTCGGGTTCTCGATGCCTTCCAGTGCCGAGTCAATCATGGCATTGATATCAGCGTAATCCTCATGGGTCAGTTTGCCGATGGCCTTGAAAGCAAGAATGGCTTCGTCGTTGACACGCTCCAGGCCGATGGACAGGCCGTGGCGAATGGTTTTAGTCGTCATTGTTATCTCCGTGTGAATAATTAGCTGTGGGCTATTACAGGTATGTGGGTGTATTGGGCAATATCAAGTGCAATGCTGTGTTCAGGCGGCCAGATGCTGGCGTCGCCACAGAATCATCAGCACCAGCAACAGGCAGGCGGCGGCAATAACCGCAGGAAACAGAACGGTGGTAAGCGAGTAGTTCTCCAGGGCGAGGATAACCATGACATTACGTACCAGGAACAGGGAGTAGAAGCCGGGTTGTTCACTGTATGGTTGGTGCCAGGCCTTGCGTACGGTAGGACCGAAACCGAAAACATCGACGCCGGTCAGGATAATAACGGCCCACAGAGGGTTGGCGGTAACATACCAGAGCGGCAGCGACGTCATGGCGGCCACGAGGAAAAGCCAGTCGACCGTGGTGATGGAAACATCCGCACGATGCACATAGGCCAGCCAGGTAATATAAAGCGTAATCACGCCGGATACGCCCACCGGCCAGGCGCCAATACCGCCACCGTCCTCCAGTTGCGCCAGGAAAACAATAAAGGTGGTCGAGCCCCAGATCAGCCATGAAAAAACATGCGGCCGGGTTGCCTCCCGCCTTATCGAGCGGATATAGGGAAAGAAGGCATACAGCGTCAGGCCAATGGCAATGACGCTGAGCAGGGCTTTGTCGCTGGTTTCCATAGGGGCTTGACTGGGCAGAGCCTACTTGTTCGGACCCCAGTAACGCTGCATTTCATAATAGAGAAAGGAGGCCGTCCAGGTGATCAGCACCAGTCCGGTGAGTGACTCGATACCGGTCAGGTAGCGCAGGTTGCCGTGCGGCTCGATATCGCCAAAACCAAGTGTACTGAAGGTGGTAAATGAAAAATAGGCGCTGTCCATCAGGCTGCCGTCAAAGTTGCCGCGCAGCTCGCCCCAGCCATCAGTGTGGTGCATAAAAAAATAGGCCAGGGCAAACACCCATATCTCGATGGAGTGTGCGACCAGCGCACTGAAAACACCGGCGACAATGCGGTAGCGATGGGGTATTTTCATACGCGGCGCAAAACGGGTAATGCGAAACAGGAATTCGTAGTGAATGATTACCGCAAGGGCAACCACCAGCATATTAACCAGAAAAACACCAAGCATGGTTTGTCACCTGTATAGAGTATGTATCGATGAATGGGTGTGTTTTACAGGCATTCATAATGCATTGCAAGAAGCTGTCAGGCTTTTGCAGGGTTGCTGCCGGTTAGGTTTTGCTCATTGTTTTATTTTTGGTTAATCCGTTAACCGGAAGATTTTTTAT
>DRLE01000047.1 GCA_011051475.1 Gammaproteobacteria bacterium | reverse complement strand
GGCGAGGGTCGGCATGCGGAAAATGCGCATTATGCGATTGAGGAGGCTTATGCGCGGGATGAAACCGATGAGTTTATCCTGCCGACGGTGCTTGACGGTGCCGAGCTGATCCAGGCCGGTGACAATGTTATTTTCTTCAATTTCCGTAATGACCGTTCACGGCAGCTGACCGCGGCACTAAGCCAGGAGAACTTCGATGGTTTTGACACCAACGGCTTCGGCGGCGCGCTGGTTACCTGTTTAACCGAGTATGATCCGGAATTTCTGCTGCCCATCGGCTATGCGCCCGAGCGCCCGCAGGCCACCGTGGCTTCCGTGGTCTCCCGTGCCGGTTACAAGCAGATGCACGTGGCGGAAACCGAAAAATACGCCCATGTTACCTATTTCTTTAACGGCGGCAAAAAGAAACCCTTTGCCGGTGAGGACCATATTATGGTCAACTCGCCGGACGTTTCCACCTACGACCTGAAGCCGGAAATGAGCGCCGAAGGTGTCGCCGACAAGGTCATCGACGGCCTGCAGTCAGGTGAGTACGGTTTCATCCTGGTCAACTTTGCCAATGGTGATATGGTCGGACACACCGCCGTGCGTGATGCCGTTATCGCTGCAGTCGAAGCGCTGGACAAGCAGGTCGGGCGCGTGCTGGATGCGGCTGAGAAAGCCGGCTTCTCGGTCATTCTTACTGCCGACCATGGCAACTGCGATGAGATGGTCGATCCGATAACCCAGGAGCCGCATACCCAGCATACGCTGTACCCCGTGCCCTGCATGGTTATCGATGAAGACAGCTGGCACCTGCGCCCTGGCGGAGATCTGAGCTCTGTCGCGCCAACGGTGCTGCAGCTGATGGGCCTGCAACAGCCGCCGTCAATGACCGGCAAGTCGCTGCTGTTGTGTAAATACTGACCGGAATTTCTGAGCTGTCCTCCGGTCCGGCTGACCGGCTGTGGCCGGCACAGAAGTCCCTGCTCACGACGGGTACGCCGGCAGAACAACATGCCCGGTTTTTTCCCTGTTTTTATCAACTGACTGTTCATAACCCGGGCAATTTCAGCGATGTCTGCACGGACACTGACGCCCATCCCTTTCCAGGCATGTCAGAGATATGCAGTGATTCTGTGTCGCCTTGCGAAGTCAGCCTGTGACAATCCTGTTCTTTGCTACACTTGGTCTGAATACATACGAATATTTTGATCGAAGCGAGCAAATTAAAAGTCAGCTTCAGGGAAGGCCCGATGAAAAATACTATTATCCTGTTTCTGTGCATAAGCCTGTTTCCGTTAGCCTCGATGGCCCGAATATATAAATGGACCGATGAAAACGGCAAGGTACATTTTGGTGACAGTATTCCCGTGAAATATAAAAAGGACTCGGAAAAAGTGGATGTGCGTGTCAATGTGGTCAGTACGCCAAAAGTAAAAAAGAAACCAGAATCGTCTTCTTATTTATACCCTTCAGGTGATATGTACCTCAAGCCGCCTGCCTATAAGCCCTTTAAAAACTCCGGCAAAAAGCGTCCGGCCAGAAAGAGGGCATCGTCATCCTGTGCCAGTCAATGGGCAGCGTATAAACGATCCAAACGCTGTTACAGCCGGTGCTCAATCAATGTTAATCGCGGGGGAATGCCTTCAGGCCAGAATATAGCTGGTTGCAAATGCCGTAATGTTGTCATGCCTTCATGTGACCGGTCCTAGTCAGGATGAAATCATCAGGCATAGTCGGGTAGTGTTTTTCGGAGCTTCCCTGGAAAACTGAAGGAGGATGTGGTGCGCTGATTCTGCCGGCAGCGACCTTTTTTCTGTTAGTGCTTTGTGGTGAAGTGCGTTCTATTTCCTGGGGCGCTGGTAATATTCCCGCCAGATGCCCAGACCGGCTCGCGCTTTTACCTGCTCATCATACAGTCCGATATCGCGCCAGATAGCGGCCAGGTTGTCCTTGAAAAGTTCATTTTCCCACAGGGACTGGAAGTCGATCAGGCTCCACCAGATGATGAACTCAACATCAAGCTTTTCGCTTTCCGTCAGCAGGGTTTTAACATAGTCACGCTGCCATTCCTCGCTGCCGGCGAGATCAAGGCCATAGGCATCGATCACCAGAGGTTCGGCAATCCAGCCTGTTTCGGTGATTACGACGGGCTTGCCGGGCGCAATTTGTGTGATCTGACTGAGCCAGTCATCGGGCAGCCTGGCGGGGTTTTCGATACCGGGGGTGTCGAAGTAGAAAGCATAGGGATAAACGCTGACGCCAATAACATCGACATAGGGCAGGATATCGGCCAGGTGCTGTTTGACCAGCGTCATTTCATTCGACCCCGGGCTTTTCATGGCAACCGAAATCGTGAGTTTAAGATCGGGATAGGCGGCCTTGATATTGCTGTAGACCGCCCGGGCAAACGCCTTGAAGCGGGTATAGCCTGCCAGGTCGTTTACGATCAACTCACTGGCTTCGGTGGCGTAATTGAAATAGAGCGGTTTGAAGCGGCCTATCATGTCCAGGGCGAATCGGGTATAGGCGTCAATGACCTCCTGGCTGTTGAAGTCGCGGCTGTCCCATGGCGCAGGCCGGGCTTCCTCACCGTTGCTGCCCCAGTTGTTGGCCAGAGCGTTTCGCGCGCCGTTCAGCGAGTCGATGGCCAGGAACACGGCCTTGCCGGAGCGGGTTTGCGCCAGCCGTGACTGGATGTCGGCCTCCACCGCTGAAGGGTAGGCGCTCTGGTTGAAGGCTTCGTTCCACGGGATGCCCTGCATGAACTGGTGGTCGATGATATCGCCATTCTCCTGAATTTTTGCGTAGGTGGTATTGACAGCTTCGGTCGTACCGGCATAAGGCCAGGGCGTAAAACCCATGTAAAAGCTTCGGGTTTCGCTGCCTGGCGTCGGCTCGGAAGCCGGAGGCGAGGTCGTGGAATCGCTGCCGCAGGCAGAAACAAGCAGGCTTACGGTGATCAACAGGGTGAGCAGATGGTTGGCTGGTTGCATGGCGCTGTCCTTTAACGATGCACGTGAAGCTGTATTCAGGGTCCAGATTAAGTATAGTTTCTCTTTTCAGTGTTCACCAGTCAGCAGCTGCTGTGCTTTTTGTTGATGGCTGCTGATCCTCAGGATATGGCTGGCAACCCGGCGTAACCAGCGAACGGCTTCAAAATAACGGGTGCCTTCCGGTACGCTGATTTCGCCGCTGGCGATCCTGCCGGTAATCTGCTGGCGGATTCCGGCAGCATCGGCTGAAAGCACCGATGCCAGCTCGCTGGCATCGTTCAGCGCCTGCTGCCAGCGGTTAGCGGAAGCATCTTCAATAATGGCGTTGAGTTTTTTGCTGGCGAGCGCAACATAACGGGCAAGTTCAGGCGCCTGACGGGCGGTGAGTGCGCGCTCGATGTCTTCATCACAGCGTTCATGCAGACGCTGCAGGTGGTCAAGGGAATGAATGACCGCCATCAGGATCTGCCAGTCGGGTTGGCGGTCTTTCTGCAGGTGAATCATGTCGACATAGTTGCGGGTTTCGTCCAGCGCCGATTTCAGTTCACGCAGATCGGGTGCATCGGACAGCGGTTGTTTCTCCAGCAGTTTTTTGCAGTAAACCAGCAGGGCAAGAAATTCGCTGTGAATGGATTCCAGTACAGCGGTGAGGGCAAGCTCCGGGTCGACAATCAGCTTTTTGTCAAGATTGCGGGTGTAGACATCGGCCTCGTTGGGGAACAGGCGGCAGATCAAGCGGGCAAAGCTGGCGGTAAAGGGAAGAATGACAATGACCCCGATCAGGTTGAAACCGGTATGAAAGGCCACCAGCGCAATCTCGGCATTGCCCGGCAGTTCTCCCGGTGCAAACGTCTGCCACAACAGGACATAGGGCGTAAGCAGAAAAAACGCGCCGGTTCCGGTCAGCAGGTTATAGATGACATGTGAAAAACCGGTGCGCCGCGCATTGACCGAGCTGCCGATGGTAGCCATGGCTGCCGTCACCGTGGTGCCGACATCCATACCGATAACCAGTGCAGCGGCCTGTTCAAAACCGATGGTGCCGGTATACAGTGCGGTCAGCGCGGCGGCGACACCGGCGCTGGATGACTGGGTGAGAACGGTAATTAAAATACCAATGACCAGCAGTTTCAGGCGCCCGCTAAAGGTATCGGCAGGAAAGACCTGCGGTGTGAGGACGTCCTGGAATCCCTGCATGCCCTCCTGCATGGTGGTGATGCCGACAAAGATCAGGCCGAAACCGGCGAGGAACAGGCCAAAGTATGCGATACGTCCGGAAGAAAACAGGCGCAGGAGTATGCCGACAAAAATGGCCGGCAGCATGAGCAGACCGAGCTGCAGTTTGAAACCCAGCAGTGCTACCAGCCAGCCGGTGATGGTGGTGCCGATATTGGCGCCGAAAATAATGCCAAGCGATTCGCTGAAACCGAGCAGGCCGGCGCCAACAAAGCCGACGGTTGCCACCGTGGTGGCGCTGGATGACTGCAGTATGGCCGTGGCCGCGGCGCCGCTGATAGCGCCGGTGACCGGCGTATGCGTAAAACGCATTAATGCACTGCGCATGAGTCTGCCGGCCAGTGCCTGCAGGGCATCGGTCATTACATACATGCCGAGCAGGAATATACCGAGACCACCGATGGTTTGCAGCAGCTCAGTCATACCCGTGTCCGCAATCATCAG
>DRLE01000046.1 GCA_011051475.1 Gammaproteobacteria bacterium | reverse complement strand
CGGCCTGATCGAAAACATGAAAATGGACGAGGCCGAGGCCGTGCTGGCGCATGAGGTCAGCCATGTGGCCAATGGCGATATGGTAACGCTGGCGCTGATACAGGGCGTGGTCAATACCTTCGTGATTTTCTTCTCGCGTATCGTCGGCCATTTTGTCGACCGCGTACTACTGAAAAACGATCGTGGCTATGGTATCGGCTATTATGTGTCGTCGATTATCGCGCAGATCGTTTTCGGCATACTGGCCAGCGCCATCGTCATGTACTTCTCGCGTTACCGCGAGTTCCGCGCCGATGCCGGTTCGGCGCAGCTGGCAGGTAGAGAAAAAATGATCGCCGCCCTGCAACGCCTGCAGATGATTCACCAGCCATCACGCCTGCCCGAACAAATGGCGGCCTTCGGTATCAACGGCGGCATGGCCGAAGGCCTGAAAAAACTCTTTATGAGTCACCCACCTCTGGAAGAACGCATCGCTGCGCTAAGAGCAATGTAGGGACGAAAAGCTGCACCGAAGGTGCAGATAACTATTCACTATTCGTTATTCACTGCTAAGCGAAGCTTAGCCCGACATTTCCGTAAAGTCATACTCCATCACCGGCATTGGCTCCTGCAGGAAGTAACCCTGGATGAAGTTGACCCCCATGCCCCAGAGAATGGACAGGCTGGTGGCGTCCGGGACATGCTGGGCAATGGTCAGCTTGCCCAGTTCGCCGGCCTGTTCCGACATGCGTTTGATGGTGTCCTGGTTCTGCGGGTTCTCCGTCAGGTTTTCCATAAAGATGCTGTCGAAACGAAGGTAATCGGCATGGATGTGGTTGAGCAGCTGGAAGGGATTGGTGCCGTTACCGAAATTGTCCAGCACGAATCCGCACTTCAGGGTTTTCAGTTTGTGTGACAGGCTTTTGGCGTTTTTCAGGTTGGTTACTGCGGCACTTTCCTTGACTGCGAAGTTGAGTGCATATTCGCCAAGATTATGCTCCTTGATCTGGTATTTCAACCAGTCATACAGTGTGTCGTCCTTCAATGAAGAGGACGACATCTTGATAAAGAAACGGGTGTTCTTGCCCAGTTTTTTGCGCGCCAGATAGTCCTTGATCGTACGGTCCAGCACCCATCGGTCAATCGCGATAGACATTCCGATGCGCTCGGCTGCCGGCAGGAAATCGTGTGGCATGATCAGTTCATCGCTGTCAGCAACGGCAAGACGAACAAATACTTCGTAACGTTCGTCGGTGTCACCGTGCAGGCTGACAATGGGCTGGTAATGCAGGACAAAGTGATCGTTTTTCAGCGCCTCGGTCAGCTGGCTCTTGAATCTGGCGTCTACCTCGTGGCGGGTGAGTTCACCTTTTTCCGGCACATAGATATGGACGCTGTTGCTGCCCTTCTTAATGGCGGAAGCCACGGCTTTTTCCGAGCGGGCCAGTATCTCATTGTATTCCGGCGAGTCCTTGTCGATCAGGGCAATGCCTATTGAGACCGTTGTATTGATTTGAGTATCCTTGATGCTCGTTTCCAGCTGCGAAATAGCATTCTGGATTTCACTGGCGTAGGCCTCGATATTGTCCCGGTTGTAATCATAAGCGATGATGGCGAAGCTGTCGTGGGTATAGCGGGAGAGTACATCGTTGCTGTTGACCGTTTCCTGCAGAACCTTTGCCGCCTCGCGAATATACTGGTCGGATTCGATGACACCGACGGTGTTCTTGATGTCCTCAAAGTTATCGATGTGAATTTCCATCAGTGCTGCCTGGCACCGGCCCGTCTCGCAGTTCGCAATCGTGTCCTCAAGCTGATCGATACAGTACTGGCGGTTGAACAGTCCGGTAAGCTGGTCTTTCTGGCTGATGAGCTTGAGCTGTTTTTCCAGTTCTTCGGAATTAACGCCTTCCTTGCGGATCACGATCTGAATGCAGGGTTCGCCATCAATCTGTGCAGGCGAAAACTCCATTTCACCCTCAAAATCCTCACCATCGGGTTTGTGCAGAATGGTTTTCAGTTTTTCCACACTGCCGTCCGTTTTGCTGTATTCGCGCAGGGAGCGCTTGAATTCATCACGCCTTTCAATGGCAATCATGTCGAGCACAGGCATGCCTTCAAGGTCGTCCGAGTCCTCGATGCCGAACATTTCAAGGTAGGAACGGTTGGAGTAAACATGCATGCCCTCGTGAATATAGGCGATAGCATCTCTTGAGCTGTCGAGCAGTGCATTGCAGCGACGCTCGGATTCCCTGAAAGCGTTTTCAATCGTGGAAACCTTTTTTGCGCAAACATGTGCCTGGTATTCGCGGGCAATGATCAGGATAAGGTGATTTATATCACTGAAACAGGTGGCGTCGACTGCACCTGTCCGCATGGCGGTAATCACATCCGGCTGCTCTGTCTTGTTGACGACAATGACACGGGCATTTTCGGCTTTTTTGTTTTTTTTCAGGCAGTCGAGGGTCTGTTTGAGCGAGATCAGCTCCATGCCCTCGAAATAGATAATCAGATCGGGCGTATGGCTGGACAGTGCTTCGAGCAGGTCTTCGTCATCTTCGACACGGGTCGATCGGGCCGTATAACCTGAGGTTCGCAGAGTGCTGATGATCTTTTCTTCGCTGTCAAACGAATCATCAATTATGATCAGGTTTATGAGTTTGTCTTCCACTTATTATTCCGGATGCTGAAAAGAATCGGGTGATTAGAGTGATGACCAGAGTTCATCAAAGTCATCCTTGTTTTTACTGGCTTCTTCCTTTTTTACCTGTTTTTTAACACGTTTGACTTCTTCAGAATTGCTGTAGGTGAACTGAGTGAAGGAGCCCGTATGTTCCCTTGTATCAATCAGGGTTATACCGGTCTTGCTGTTCAGCGCCTGAATATTGAGTTTATCACCAGTTTTGAATGCATGCGAAGGCAATATGATGCTGGGCGGCTGTTTGATGGCCTTTACGCCCGGCAACATCAGACAGTCGAAGGGTATTTCATTGGGGCGGTTCACTCTTTGCGCGCTGGCAGTAATGACCTTGGGCGAGATAACCTGTACGCCGATTTCCAGTCCGTGCTCTTCGGTATACTGCATCCAGCGGATGGCACCGATACGCCATTCAAAATCTTTTTTTGAGCTGAACTCCTGCAGGGCGATCAGTTCACCGATCTGTGCCTTTGAGGGCTCATCCGAGTTCCAGCGCAGACAGTAGCCACCAGCACTGATATTGACGATCTGCCAGTGCTGCTCAGTATTGGTCTGTTTGCTGGCAGCAGGCCCCTGGTTCAGCATGTTCTGCTGTTTTTCATAGGTATCGGTCAGGGTCCGGCCTCGTGCGACCATATCCCAGCTGTTGTTTGCGTCGGCGCCGATTTCGGTGTGGGTAATATAACCCTGCAGATCGGAATTCTCTTCGTGGCTGATGGATTCCAGGGTGAAGTCCGGATCCTGCATGGTTGATGTAGAGGTTCTTACAAACCCTGACTTGGTGTCGATGCCGGCATCATCCTTGTAGGAATCGTTGATGGCTTTGGCGGCCTTTTTCAGGCCGATGACAGCATTGATATGCTCGCTGCGTTCGGCGCGTGAGAAACGGCGCTTGGCATTGACACCCCAGGAGAGAACCAGGGCGTTTAATGTTTCCAGCGGAATCTCGTCGCCAATGGCCAGCTTCTGCTTTTCCTTTTTGCGTTCGGCCAGCAGGGCCTTGATATGAATGACAAGCTTGCTGGCGTTGAGTACACGAATGCTGTCACCGCTTTCAAGGTCGGTGCGGTTAAGGTAGTGCGGGGGACGGTCTTCATTGATGTGCATGCAGAAGACGCGGTCGACCATTTCCGGGGTTACCTTGTTGTGCAGGGTGCAGAGCTTTACCCATTCAAACAGTTCGTTATAGACGCGCTTGCTGTCGCGCTGGCGCAGGGCGATGGGGCGTGACAGATTGAACAGCAGGATTTGTTTGTAACTGTTTTCAATAGTGATTTTTTCCTGCGTTTTTTCATTATCGATAACGGTCTTGTCGGCAATACCACGGCTTTCGGCAAGGTCATACAGCTGGTGTGTATCAGACCACAGGTGCTCCGGACTGGGTGAGTAGACTTCGCTGGCGCGTAACAGCATTTCGGAGAGGTAGTTGATGGCGCGGCAGATGGCAATGCTCAGTGTCTTGTTGTCGATTTTCGGATCGATATTATTGGCCGCCTGCGAAGCGATAATGGCATAGCCGTAAACCAGTTCCTGCAGGATGGACTGGTTAAGGTTAACGATTTTCTGGCTTTTTTCCGGCAGTGGCAGGGTGCGGTTAACAAAGTATTTCTGCAGGTTGGTGAAGATCTCGCGCGCCAGCGGACGCAGCATTTCCATGTCTTCCAGGCGATGCTTGTTTGGCATGGTCTGGCGGTTGAGGTCCCGCAGAATAGCGAAGGTCTGCCGGGTCAGCTCGCCCATATTGGTATTGGGTAGCGCGGCGATCAGCTTTTTCAGCTTGCGCGGGTGGCTGGGCGTGGCATCCGCTGCAGGCTGGGTTTGTTGCGGGATATTCAGTTTCATCATTATCGCTTCATTTCGGCGCAGTCTGACATGTTGTCATAAAAAACAACAGCTTGGCGTTTATTTATAATTATTCCATTACTGTAATCAATTGTAGCCTAGATACGGGAAATTGCAGTCTTTGCGTGTTTTCCGGGGATTTCGCGTACCAGCTTCGGTAACAGGTAACCGGGCAGGGCTTTTTCCAGCTCGGCATGGATGCGCAGGGCGTCTTTTTCGCTGACATTAAAATGCATGGCGCCCTTTACCGGGTCCAGCAGGTGCAGGTAATAGGGCAGGGTGTGGCATTGCAGCAGACGTTTGCTGAGTCGGGAAAGCGCCTCGGCGCTGTCGTTCACACCCCTGAGCAGAACACTCTGGTTAAGCAGGATAATGCCCGCCGCGTGCAGGCGCTGTAAAGCGTCCTCCTCGGCGTTGTCCAGTTCACGGGCATGATTGGCATGAATGACCATTACGACCTGCAGGCCGTTTGCCGCAGTCTTTTGCAGCAGCTCAAGCAGACCCTCGTCGATACGCTCGGGAAGAACCACCGGCAGGCGGGTATGAATACGCAGTGTTTGCAGTGATTTGTGTGCCTGCAGCTGTGCAACCAGAGTGCGCAGCTTGTTATTGTCCAGTACCAGCGGGTCACCACCGCTTAGGATGAGCTCGTCAATTTCAGGGTGCTTTGCCAGGTAGTCGAGAATATCATTGATATTTTTTTCCAGACCGGCGTGCTGCGCATAAGGGTAGAGGCGGCGAAAACAGTAGCGGCAGTGAATGGCGCAGGCGCCGGTGGTTACCAGCAGTGCGCGGCCATGGTACTTGTGCAGCAGTCCCGGTGCAGCCATGGCGTTGAGGTCGCCAACCGGATCATGCACTCCCGCCTGCTGGGCAGACGCATCATCCTCCGGCAGCAGTGGCAGAACCTGTCTGAGCAGGGGATCGTTGATATTTCCCGGCTCAATCTTTTGCAGATAGCTTTCCGTTACCAGGCAGCCAAAATGGCTGTCACGGGCCAGTTCCGGAATATGCGCCTGCAGTGACAGACGTTCCAGCAGTTCTTCGCCGCTGCGTATGGCACCGGCCAGCTGTCTTTTCCAGTCGGCAACCGGCATGGCCGGACAGCGCTCTTTGGCGGCAGCCGGCCTGCCCGCGGTTATACGGGGCGCTTTTGGGGTGGTTTTTCGGACAGCGGTAAGCATCAATATGGTCGGGTGATTGTCTGGTGTTGGCTAAATGGTCGTTTATGTTGTTGCAAAATCAGGGTAATATACGCCCGCCTCTATCTATATGGCGGCACTTTTTCAGGAAACTTTATTCAGGCAACAGGCAGAAGTTTAACATGGCAACATACAGTACAAATCAGTTTAAGAACGGGCTGAAAATTATCCTCGACGGTGATCCCTGCTCCATTACCGAGAACATCGTGGTCAAACCGGGCAAGGGCCAGGCATTCAATCGCATCAAGGCCAAAAACCTGAGAACCGGCCGTATTCTTGAGCGTACCTTTAAAACCACCGAATCGGTTGAAGCAGCCGATGTCGATGAGATGGATGTCGAGTTTCTCTACAGCGACGGAGAGCACTGGCACTTTATGGACCCGGCCAGTTACGAGCAGTACGCCGCCGACGAGGTTGCCGTGGGCGATGCCAAAAAGTGGATCAAGGGCCAGGAAGTTTGTGTCATGACCCTGTGGAACGGCCAGCCGCTGCTGATTACCCCGCCGAACTTTGTTGAACTGGCCGTGACCCAGACCGACCCGGGCCTGAAAGGAGATACCGCGCAGGGTGGCAGCAAGCCGGCCACGCTGGAAACCGGCACCGAGGTCAAGGTGCCGCTGTTTATCGAAGAGGGTGATATTCTGAAAATCGACACCCGTACCGGTGAGTACGTCTCCCGTGCCTGATTGCCCGCCAGGGACGCTGTATGGATAAAGCAGGAAGGCAGTGGCAGGCGGTAGCCAGCCATGAGCGTCTGCAACGAAGGGCGCGTTTGCTTAAAGGCATTCGCGCCTTTTTTGATGCCCGCGGTGTGCTGGAGGTGGAAACACCATTGCTGTCCCCGACCGCCACCACCGATCCGCATATCGACAGCCTGCAGTGCCGCTTCCGCGGGCGACCTTATTACCTGAATACCTCGCCGGAATATGCCATGAAGCGTCTGCTGGCCGCGGGTGCGGGCGCCATCTACCAGGTCTGCAAGGCCTTTCGCGATGATGTGCCGGGGGCGCTGCATAATCCCGAGTTCAGCCTGCTGGAATGGTATCGGCCGGGATTTGATATGCATCGTTTGATGCAGGAGCTGCAGGCGCTGCTGGCGCAGTGCTGGCAGCAATCGACTACCGGCACCGGTTTCCCTGGTGTTAATACCGTCAGTTACCAGCAGGCATTTGAACAGTCGATCGGCCTGAATCCGCATACGGCAAATGCGGCGCAGTGTTATCACAGCGCACTTGCACACAACATCGAGATTCCGCAGGGGCTGGGTGAGAAAGATCCGGTCAATGACTGGCTGGACTGGTTTATGCTGAGCGTGGTGGCGCCTGGCTTTGGCAAAAACGGTTTCACCTTTCTCTATGACTATCCGGCCAGCCAGTGCTCGCTGGCCAGGCTGGATCGAAACGAGCAGGGGCATACCGTGGCTAAACGTTTTGAACTGTTCTATGGCGAAATCGAGCTGGCCAATGGCTTTGATGAGCTGACGGATGCGGATGAGCAGCGCCGGCGCT
>DRLE01000045.1 GCA_011051475.1 Gammaproteobacteria bacterium | reverse complement strand
GGGTAGACATTGGCATCCGAGCCTTCCACCTCAAAACCGGCCTGGCGCGCAAGAATCGCCAGTCCCCCCATGAAAGTGCCGCATATACCCAATATGTGTAGCTTCATCCTGATCCTTGCCTGTTTCACGCCCACACAATGACGGGTGGGCAGGGGAAGGATAAAAGCCCTTCTCTCAGTAGTCTATGGCTATCGTGTTACTGCTTTCCGGGCTTCCGTTACCCTGGAGTTCTAGGCGAGGAATTTCCCGCCGCGCAGTCGCTGTGCTTCCATTTTCTCCAGCTCCCTGGCACCGGAAATGACAATGCCCGGGTCAGGGACAAAATCCAGCTCCTGGTCGAGACGGTCGTAGGGAACCGAATTCAGAATAACCTTCATGGCGTTCAGTCGCGCCTGGTGCTTGTCGTTGGAACGGATAATTTTCCACGGTGCATGTGTTGTGTGGGTTTTTTTCAGCATTTCATATTTTACATTAGTGAAATCATCCCAGCGTTCCTGGGCCTGTAAATCCACCTCGCTCAACTTCCACTGCCGCAACGCGTCCACCTTGCGCCGCTCGAATCGTCGTGCCTGTTCTTCCCGGGTGACACTGAAATACAGCTTGACCAGAATAGTCCCCTGGCGCACCAGATCCTTTTCGAATCCGTCAACACCACGCATAAAATTCTTGTAGTCCTTGTCACTGCAAAACCCGAATACCGGCTCAACCATCGCCCGGTTGTACCAGCTACGGTCAAATAGCACCACTTCACCACCGCGTGGAAACTGTTGAATATACTTCTGAAAATACCACTGGGTCTTCTCATGCTCGGTGGGTTTGCCCAGCGCCACGACACGGTAGTGTTTTTCATTCATGTAACGGGTCACCCGGCGTATGGTCCCGCCCTTGCCCGCTGCATCGCGGCCTTCGAACAGGATAATCATCCGGGTTCCGTTGGCTTCGAGGTATTGCTGCATCCTGATCAGCTCTGCCTGGAAAGGCTTGAGTTCTTCCTCGCGAAGAAAACGGCGCAACGCTTTTTCCTTCATAGCCTTGATCGTTAACGGTTCGAGTTCCTGCTCCAGATCCGTCGTCTCGCCCAGTTCTTTCTCCAGGACTTCCAGTTCCTGTTCCAGCTGCTGCGTCAGGCTGGCATGCCTGAGCTTGCTGTCACGCGCCACAGCAAGCTGCTCGACATTGTCGGACAGGGTTTCAGGTTGGTGAGTTTCCGGGTCAGTCTGATTTTCTGTCATGCGTACACCTTCATCATGCGGGGATACAAGTACTGCTGTGATACTAGCAGGAAGCCCCCCGTATGGCGTTGATATGGATCAGCCCGGCGCCACGCTACTGCACTATCAGGGAAACTTTTCCGGCACAAAGGTCTGATCCGACAGGGGTGGCCGTACATAGCTGTGCCCTTCCTGCCGTTTCGGCAGTTCAATCGCTTCCGGCGTCATATCCTCGTATGGAATCATGCTCAACAGGTGTGAAATACAGTTAAGGCGTGCAAGTTTTTTAACATCCGATTTCACCACATACCAGGGAGCCTGTTTGATATCGGTGTAGGAAAACATTTCATCCTTGGCTTTAGAGTATTCAACCCAGCGCGCACGGGATTCTATATCGATAGGGCTGAGTTTCCAGCGTTTATGAGGCTCCTTCAAACGGCTCTGGAAACGCCGCTCCTGCTCCTCGTCAGAAATGGAAAACCAGTATTTGATCAGCGTGATCCCGGAACGTACCAGCATGCGCTCAAATTCGGGGCAGGAACGCAGAAACTCCTCGTATTCGTCATCTGTACAGAAGCCCATGACCCGCTCAACGCCTGCGCGGTTATACCAGCTGCGATCGAACAGTACGATTTCACCCTTTGCGGGCAAATGCGTGATGTAACGCTGAAAATACCACTGGCTTTTCTCTCGTTCTGTCGGCGCAGGCAAGGCCACGATACGACAAACACGAGGATTCAGGTGCTGGGTTATACGCTTGATCACACCGCCTTTTCCGGCAGCATCGCGCCCTTCGAAAATAACCACGACTTTAAGCCCTTCATGCCGCACCCATTCCTGCAGTTTCACCAACTCAAGCTGGAGTTCGAACAGGGCTTTCTCGTAATCTTTACGATCCATTTTCTTCTTTTCAGACATGTTCATCACCTTATACCCATAGACCAGGGCAGGGTTCAGCCCTGTGCCTGTGGAAACAGCGTTTCAATCAAGCCGATAGCCAGTGCGGTATGCAGGCCAGCCAGCATCAAACCCGTGCCGAAACGCACCGACAATGCGTGACGAAAAATATGCGCCTGAACACTGATGCCCCACACCAGCAGCATCAGCCACCCAAGCACCAGATCGGTCATGGGCTCATTATTACGGTGTGCGCTGGCCGCCAGTTGCACCAGCGGGAGTGCTGCCAGCCCAAGTATCATGCCGGTTCCGGCCAGTGACGTCAGCGTCTGCACAAAACGCTGTGTTTTCCCTGTAACACGCAATATAACCCAGGCGAAAACCACCATGAGCAGAACATCGAACAAGGTCATGCCAAGTGAAACACCCGGGCCGGAACTCGCGCTGACCTGCACCAGGTCAACCAGCACATAACCTGACAGGGCCTGCATCAATGCCCGGTAGGAAACCGGGTCATCTTGTGGCGCACGCCTCAGCAGGCATTGCTGCAGCCATGACCAGAGACTGTCGTGTAATTTTCCAACACTCATTTTCAACAACTGCAATCTTTCAATACGTCAGCCAGGTAACTCTCAGCGCCGCTTGCGGGCAGCCTTCTTCTTTGCAACGGCCTTCTTCTTTGCAACAGCTTTCTTTTTGACTGACGTTTTTTTGCTGATAACCTTCTTCCTGTCAGCAGGTACAGCTTTGCTGCCCGCAGACTTTTTGCGTACCGGTGATTTTTTTGCCGTCTTTTTATTGACCGCTTTCTTTTTCGCGGCAACCTTCTTGCTGACGGTTTTCTTTTTTACCGCTGGCTTCTTTGCCACCGGTTTCTTGCTGGTCAGTTTCTTTTTGGTGGCTGAATTTTTGGCAGTCTTCACTTTTGCTTTTTTTACCACCGTCTTCTTTGCCACCGCCTTTTTCTTTGTGGCTGTCTTGCCGGCAACCTTTTTGCTGGTTACTTTCTTTTTCGCCACCGGCTTTTTAGCGACCGCTGTTTTTTTCACTACCTTGTTAACCACCACCGGTGCTGGCACCGTGTCCTTCGCCGCAGTATCCCCATCACGCTGTTCCTGCAGCTTGCGCGCCACGACGCGGCGTATCGTCGCCGAGCGGTCACGGCTGGCCAGTAATTTCTTCGTCTCTTCCACCACCTTGAGTACGGCGCGGAACACGTCGTCCGGCTCACCAATACCCTGAACCTGGCGCAATAACCCCTGCTCGCGGTAATACTCAACCACCAGCATAGTCTGCAATTCATAAATACGCAGGCGATTTCCGATCGTTTCCTCGTTATCGTCCGAACGGCGACGCAGGCGGCCACCACACTCATCACAGCGACCGTCCATCTTCGGCGGTGCGTAAAAAATGTTATAGCTGGCGCCGCAGGAGACGCAGCTGCGGCGCCCGAACAGGCGTTGCATGATGGTATCGACATCCACATCGATGAGTAACGCCAGATCAATGGGCAAATCCAGCTGCCCGAGCAATTCATCGAGCTGCTCGGCCTGGGCAAGATTTCGTGGAAAACCATCCAGAATGAAACCCTTACTGGCATCACTGCGTGACAATCGCTCGCGAATGACACCGAGGACGATTTCGTCCGAAACCAGCTGGCCTGCATCCATGACCGCCTTGGCGGCCTTGCCGAGCGACGTACCGGCGGCCACTGCCTCGCGCAATAGATCGCCGGTGGATATCTCGGGAATCCGGTATTGCTTCGCCAGTCGATGTCCCTGCGTGCCTTTTCCGCACCCGGGCGCTCCCAGTAGCACAATCCTCATAGTCCTCTCACACTCGCTGTGTCATTGATTTTTATTACATTTTTCAGCTAACCGACGCCTTCCGGGAAGCTTTGACCAATAAAAGTTTTTTCATAGGGACATACAATAGTTTTCGTCGCCGAAACACCGCATAGTGATTAAGCTACCGCCCCTACAAGCCTCAAGTCAAACAAAGCACCTGAATTTCATTGCTTTATGCTCTATGCTTGGGCGCCTTTTCGAAGCTCGCAGAGATTAAAAAGCACCAAATTATGAACCGGGTTCCCGATTTCTCCGATAACGACTTGTGGATTATCAAGTCCACATTGCAGGAACGTTATGGCGAAGCGCCAGACGTTCAGCTGGCGGAAACGGAGCTGCGTCTTGATCTCTCCCGTACCGAACTGAGCACCTGTCCGGCTGCCTACTGGGAAGTCGAGGGCTGCCACTTCGTCATAGCCAAAACCGGTGACAACCGATACCGTTGCCAGTTTTTTTACCGCGTACACCAGATGTACGGTACCGGCCGTGATGAATACGATGACCTGACTGAATGTGTCGTCACCCTGCTTCAGGTCCAGGCTGATCAGCAGGTGAAGGATGCCGGCGAAGCCGGCTGACAACACCTCCGAATTTGATAAAACGTTTCAGGAGTACTTTGACATGGCACGATCCACAGAAAAGAAAAACGCGTTTTACGCCCAGTCGGGTGGCGTAACCGCCGTTATCAACGCCAGCGCCTGCGGCGTAATCGAGACGGCGCGTAAGCACCCGAACAAGATCGGCAAGGTATTCGCCGGCCGCAACGGTATTATCGGGGCACTGACCGAAGACCTCATCGATACCGGCAAGGAATCTGCGCGTGCCATTGCCGCACTGCGCCATACACCTTCCGGCGCTTTCGGCTCCTGCCGTTACAAAATGAAGAGCCTGGAAGCCAACAAGCGTGAATACGAACGCCTGATCGAAGTTTTTGCCGCCCATAACATCGGCTACTTCTTTTATAACGGTGGTGGTGATTCTGCTGATACTTGCCTGAAGGTCTCGCAGCTGTCCAAGGCAACGGGCTATCCCATCCAGGCGATTCACGTACCCAAGACCGTGGACAATGACCTGCCGATTACCGATAACTGCCCGGGCTTTGGTTCAGTTGCCAAGTACATTGCAGTGTCCACCCGCGAGGCCAGCTTTGATGTTGCCTCCATGTGCGCTACGTCGACCAAGATTTTTGTACTGGAAGTCATGGGGCGCCACGCCGGCTGGATTGCCGCTGCCGGCGGCATGGCCGCCACCGAGAACTGTGATCTGCCTATCGTGATCCTGTTCCCGGAAGTAAAATTCAGTCAGACCCGGTTCCTGAAACTGGTCAAGGACAAGGTCAAACAGTATGGCTACTGCTCGATTGTTGTATCCGAAGGCTTGCAGGATCGCTCCGGCAACTTCCTTGCCGACCAGGGTCTGAAAGACGCCTTCGGTCATGCGCAGCTGGGCGGCGTGGCACCGGTTATCGCCGGCCTGATTCGCGACAAGCTTGGCTTCAAGTACCACTGGGCGGTGGCTGACTACCTGCAACGTGCAGCACGCCACATTGCCTCAAAGTCTGATGTCGAGCAGGCCTACGCCATGGGCAAGGCCGCCGTGGAACTGGCATTGCAGGGCAAGAACTCGGTCATGCCGACCATCAAACGTATATCCAACAAGCCCTACCGCTGGAAGATTGGTGAGGCCAAGCTGGCACGCGTCGCCAACGTCGAAAAAATGATGCCCAAGGGCTTCATCAGCAAGGATGGTTTCGGTATCACCCGGAAATGCCGTGATTACCTGGAGCCCCTGATTGCCGGTGAAGATTACCCGCCTTATGGCAAAGACGGCATGCCGAAGTACGTTCAACTCAAGAATGTACTGGTACGGAAAAAACTTGGCGATTTCAAAGTCAGGTAATAACAGTTGAACATAGGGG
>DRLE01000044.1 GCA_011051475.1 Gammaproteobacteria bacterium | reverse complement strand
GCTGGCTGTCAGCAGTATACGCTCGATGCCGGCCGCAGCGTCGCGATTGGCCATTTTAACCGATGAATGGTGCTGCGTCAGACTCTCCGGCATACACTGAAAAATCGCGTTATGCTCGCTGTCCACGGGCATCAGCACCGCATTGTTCTCGCGCGCGGTATCGATAAACAGCTTGCCCGACATAACCAGCGCTTCCTTGTTAGCCAGCAGGATGCGTTTGCCGGCCCTGGCCGCGGCCAGGGTCGGCACCAGGCCGGCAGCACCGACAATGGCCGCCACTACACAGTCAACGGCTTTGTCCTCGGCGATCTGCACCAGACCGGCCTCACCAGCCAGCACCCGGGTTTTACTACCCCCATCCTGCAGTTTGCGCTGCAGAACAGTCGCGCTGTCTTCATCGCCGATGACGGCATACTGTGGCTGCCACTGCAGGCAAAGCTGTTCCAGCTCGCCGACCCGGGTGTGCGCGCTCAGGGCATAGACCCGGTATTTATCGGGGTGGCGGGCGATTACATCCAGCGTACTGCTGCCGATACTGCCGGTGGCGCCCAGCAGACTGATCTGTTGCGGCCTGTTCATGCGGCAATAAACCACTGGTAGGCCAGCAGAAACACCGGCATGGCCGCCAGTACGCTGTCGATACGATCGAGAATGCCGCCATGTCCCGGCAGGATACGACCGCTGTCCTTGAGGCCGACCTCACGCTTGAGAAAACTGAAATACAGGTCGCCGCTGACCGATATCAGGGTGACGATAACCGAGGCCAGCACCAGCAGCACGGAATGCTCGCGATCAAGCTCGAAATAGAAACTGGCCGCCAGGGTATACAGCGATGTCGCCACCAGAGCGCCGAGCAGCCCCTCTTTGGTCTTGCCCGGACTGATATTCGGCGCCAGCTTGTTGCGGCCGAAACGCTTGCCGGAAAAATAGGCGCCGATATCGGCCACCCAGACCAGTGACAGCGCGTAAAACAGCCATTGCGGCCCCTGATTCATGGCATGAATGTCACGCATGGCAATAGCCGCGGCCGGCAACACGATAAAGGCCACCAGCAGCTTGTCCATGCGAAAACGCTGGCTCGGTGACTGCGGCGTGGCTTTTTTCAGATAGTAGCTGATACTGAACCACCACATCACGGCGGCATAGATCAACCATTCCAGATAGGCCTGCAGATAGACACTGATGGCCCACAGCAGCGCTGTGAGCACGGCGGCGAAGGCAATGCGCGCGGCCACGGTTGGCAGGGCCGACAACCTGGCCCATTCCCAGGCGGCAACAAAGACCACAAACAGCAGAAACCCGAAGAATACTTCACTGCTCTGGTAGAAAATAATCCAGAAGACCAGGATGGCCAGCGGAATGGCGGTAAGAATGCGCTGATATAACATTATGAACTCACCTGCCTGCCCGGTGTTGACGCGGTGTTTTCCTGCGCAAGTTGCTGGCCGGTCTTGCCAAAACGCCGCTGGCGGCCGGCATACCAGTCGAGTGCCGCCTGAAAATCATTATCGGCAAAATCCGGCCACAGCGCATCGGTAAAATACAGTTCGGCATAGGCCAGCTGCCAGATCAGAAAATTACTGATACGCTGTTCACCGCCGGTGCGTATCAGCAGGTCCGGCTCGGGCATGTCCTGCAGACTGAGATACCGCGAGAACAGGGATTCATCGATTTCATCGGCCGACAGCTCCCCGCCCTGCACGCTTTCAAGAATATTCCGGCAGGCATGGACAATGTCCCAGCGCCCGCCATAGTTGGCGGCAATATTCAGTTTCAGGCCGGTGTTAGCCGCCGTCAGGGCTTCGGATTCATTGATGCTGGCCTGCAGCTTGTCGGAAAAGCGCGTGCGATCACCGATAAACTGTACACGCACGTTCTTTTTGTGCAGTTTTTTGACTTCGGCGGCGATTGTCGAAACGAACAGCGACATCAGGCTGCTGACCTCTTTTTCCGGGCGCTGCCAGTTCTCGCTGCTGAAAGCAAAGATGGTCAGCGCCTCGATACCGTAACGGGCGCTGTTTTCAACAATGCGCCGGGTGGCGTTGACCCCGGCCTTGTGGCCGGCAGCGCGGGGCATATGGCGCTTGTTTGCCCAGCGACCATTGCCGTCCATAATAACGGCTATATGGCGCGGTCTGGCATCGGCTGTGGACGGTATATCACTGTCGGTATCGGTCGGCATCGGAAGCTTTGCGGCCTAGATTTCCATCAGTTCTTTTTCTTTGGCGGCAATCACTTCATCGACGCTGGCAACAAACCTGTCCGTGAGTTTCTGTACCTTGTCTTCCGCCTGGCGGCTTTCGTCTTCGGATATTTCCTTTTCTTTCAGCAGATCCTTGAAATCGCTGTTGGCGTCACGGCGGATATTGCGAATGGCGATCTTGGCGTTCTCCCCCTCGTTTTTCACCACCTTGACCAGCTCGCGGCGGCGCTCCTCGGTAAGCGGCGGCATCGGAATACGAATCAGGTTGCCGGCGGTCGACGGGTTCAGGCCAAGGCCGGAATTCATAATCGCCTTTTCGACCACGGCCACCATGGGTTTTTCCCAGGGCGCCACGGTCAGGGTGCGTGAGTCTTCCACCGAGACATTGGCGACCTGATTGATCGGCGTGGGTGTGCCGTAGTAATCCACGGAAATCTGGTCCAGCAGGCTGGGGTGTGCGCGACCGGTACGGATCTTGGTCAGCTCGTTACGCAGGGATTCAACGCTTTTACCCATGCGGGTTTCGGCGTCGGCAAGAATTTCATCAATCACGGCTAGTCTCCACAGTTTTTTCCACTTCTATTAGTCTTTTGGCACGACGGTGGTGCCGATGCTGCTGTCTTTCATCACGGCCGGCAAGGCGCCTTCCTGGTTCAGGTTGAATATGCGCAGCGGCAGGTTATTGTCACGACACAGCACAATGGCCGTGGCGTCCATGACCTGCAGGTTTTTCTCCAGCACTTCATCGTAACTCAGGGTGACATAACGTTTGGCATCCGGGTTTTTCATCGGGTCGGCATCGTAGACGCCGTCAACCTTGGTCGCCTTGAGTACCGAGTCCGCGCCGATTTCCACCGCGCGCAGGCAACCGGCCGTATCGGTGGTAAAAAACGGATTGCCGATACCGGCGGCAAAAATCACCACACGGCCCTTTTCCAGATGGCGAATGGCGCGACGCTGCACATACTCCTCGCACATACGGTTGATCTTGATGGCCGACATAACGCGACAGTTCATGCCCTGCTTTTCCAGCGCATCCTGCATGGCAAGACTGTTCATTACCGTGGCCAGCATGCCCATGTGGTCACCGGTCACGCGGTCGATGCCGGACTGCACCAGACCGGCGCCGCGGAAGATATTGCCGCCGCCGATCACCAGGGCGACTTCAACACCCATATTGACGACCTCACCGACTTCGCCAGCCACACGCTTGAGCATATCGGCATCGATGCCGTAGTCCTGATCGGCCATCAGTGCCTCGCCGCTGAGTTTCAGTAAAACGCGCTTGTATATCGGTGTTGATGTCATCTCTCTGTATGCTCCATTATGATTTTGATTATTATATCGTCATACACAAAAAACCGGGAGAAGTCCCCCGGTTTTTTTGATAAAAAAAGCCTTAATTCCTCTGTCGAAGCAGGTTTCGAATCAGGGCCTTTTGTATCATGCTGGTTTAACCTTCTGTTTCAGTCTAGCCGTTCACCTGGGCCATAACCTCATCAGCAAAATTTTCCTGTTTCTTCTCGATACCTTCGCCGACTTCGTAGCGAACAAAGCGGTTCACTTTGGCGCCGGCATCCGACAGCAGGGTTTCCACGGTCTTGTCCGGGTCCTTGACGAAGGACTGGCCCAGCAGGGTGATTTCCGCCAGGTACTTGCGGATACGACCGGTCAGCATCTTTTCGACGATGTCGGCCGGCTTGCCGCTTTCCAGCGCCTGTGCCCGCAGGATTTCCTTTTCTTTTTCCAGTACTTCGGCGGGCACGTCGTCTTCGCTGACACACATCGGGTTACTGGCGGCGATATGCATGGCGATATCCTTGATCAGCTCGTCATTGCCGCCTTCCATTTCAACCAGAACGCCCATGCGATTGCCGTGCATGTACTTGCCGAGCTGACCGTTTTCGGTTTCGACGATTTCAAAACGGCGCAGCTGGATGTTTTCGCCGATACGGGCAACCATTTCCTTGCGTACCGTTTCGATACTTTCATCGCTGCCTTCCAGTGTCATTTCAGACAGTGCGGCAACATCAGCAGGCCGGTTGGCCAGCGCGGTTTTGGCAACGGCCTGCACGAAAGACAGGAAGTCATCACCACCGGAAACGAAATCGGTTTCGCAGTTCACTTCAACCACGGCGGCAGACTTGCCGTCATCGCTGATCTCGATAACCACGCGACCTTCGGCGGCGACGCGGCCGGATTTCTTGTCAGCCTTGGCCAGGCCGGATTTACGCATGTTTTCGATGGCAACATCGATATCGCCGTTTGCTTCCTGCAGGGCTTTTTTGCATTCCATCATGCCTGAACCTGTACGTTCACGCAGTTCTTTAACCATTGAAGCTGTAATTTGCATCACAGTAACCTCTTAAAATAGATCTTGAAAATAAATGTTCACTGCCGGCCTTACTCGGCGGCATCTTCAGCAGCAGCGGCGGCTTTCTTTTTCGGTGCTGCTTTTTTCTTGGCGGCGGCTTTCTTTTTCACGGCTGCCTTTTTCTTGACGGCAGCTTTCTTTTTCACGGCTGCCTTCTTCTTGGGTGCCGCGGCTTTTTCTGCCGGCGCTTCTTCTGCGGCCGGGGCTTCCTCGGCTGCAGCTGCTTCAGGCGCTGCCTCTTCAGACGCAGCTTCTTCGGCAGGGGCTTCTTCAGCTTCTACCTTGCGCTTGGGTGCGGCTTTCTTGGGTGCGGCCTTCGGCGCAGCCTTTGCGGTCGCTTCTTCGGCCTGCTGCAGAACTGCTGAGGCACGACCTTCGATAACCGCATCGGCGACACCCTGGGCATACAGCTGGATGGCCTTGATGGCATCATCATTGCCCGGGATAACATAATCGATACCGTCCGGCGAGTTATTGGTGTCAACAATGCCGAATACGGGAATACCCAGTGTATTGGCTTCCTTCACGGCAATGTCTTCATGGCCGACATCGATAATGAATACCGCATCGGGCAGACCTTTCATATCCTTGATACCACCGAGAACCTTTTCCTTCTTTTCCATCTCGCGGGTCAGCATCAGCTGTTCCTTTTTATTGAGACGGTCAAAACCACCGTTTTCGGCCATTTCTTCCAGTTCCTTCAGGCGCTGGATGGACTGACGAATGGTCTTGTAGTTGGTCAGCATGCCGCCCAACCAGCGATGACTGACATAAGGCATGCCACAGCGCTGGGCTTCTTCGGAAATAATCTTGCGCGCCGCACGCTTGGTGCCGACAAACAGGATGGTGCCGCGCTGGGAGGCAATCTTGCCAATGGCGTTCACTGCCTCGTTGTACAGGGGCAGGGTTTTTTCCAGGTTGATGATATGGATCTTGTTCCTGGCGCCGAAGATGTACTCGGCCATTTGCGGGTTCCAGAAACGGGTTTGGTGACCAAAATGCACGCCTGCTTCAAGCATCAGACGCATAGATACGTTAGACATAGTTATCCTCTTGTAAGGGTTGAGCCTCCATACACCCCATGTAAAAACCGCCTAAACAGCCAGATTTCACAATCTGTAAACCGTTTAATTCAGCACCCGATTACATGTGTCGGTATATGTGAGTATTTAAATAAGATATAGTTAGCACCCCGGACGCAGAAAGCATTTTTGCAGTCCGGAAAACACCAACGATACCGTGTGTTTTCGCGCAGCTTTTGCCAGCGCGGGCGCTTTATACCACAGGTAGAACAATTAAACAACAGATCAGGCCGTGCAAGCGGGCGGAATGCTCACGATAACAGATTGATTTAAAAGACAAAACAGACCATGACGATAATTATTAAAAATAATCAGGAAATTGAAAAAATGCGCGTGGCCGGCCGCCTGGCCGCCGAGGTACTGCAGATGATCCGGCCCTACGTCAAGGCAGGCATTACCACCAACGAGCTGGACAGAATCTGCCACGACTATATCGTCAATGAGCAGAAAGCTGTTCCCGCGCCGCTGGATTATCACGGTTTCCCCAAATCCATCTGCACCTCGGTCAATCATCAGATCTGCCACGGCATTCCCAGCGAGAAAAAGCTGAAAAAAGGTGACATTATCAATATCGATATCACCGTGATCAAGGACGGCTGGCATGGCGACACCAGCAAGATGTTCTATATCGGCGAACCGCCGATACCCGCCCGCCGTGTCTGCGAGGTCTCCCATGAATGCCTGCGCCGGGGTATCGAGCAGGTAAAACCCGGTGCCCATCTTGGCGATATCGGCCATGCCATACAGACCTATGCCGAATCACAGAACTGCTCGGTGGTGCGCGAATACTGCGGTCACGGCATCGGCCAGGGCTTTCACGAGGAACCGCAGGTACTGCATTACGGCAAGGCCGGTACCGGTATCGAGCTGGAACCGGGCATGATCTTTACCATCGAGCCGATGATCAATGCCGGCAAGCGCCACGTCAAACTGATGAAGGACAACTGGACCGTGGTCACCAAGGACCACAGCCCCTCGGCGCAGTGGGAACACACCATACTGGTGACCGAGGACGGCCATGAAGTATTAACGCAGCTTGAAGGTGACGAGCTTTAAAATGACGACTCAGTTACAGACAGGCACGCCTGAGGGCAGCCGGAAAAACCCTG
Organism: Gammaproteobacteria bacterium; assembly: GCA_011051475.1. Classification (GTDB taxonomy): domain Bacteria; phylum Pseudomonadota; class Gammaproteobacteria; order SZUA-229; family SZUA-229. Next base: position 11,134 of record DRLE01000044.1, on the reverse strand, counting down.
CGGGCAACCGGAAAAACAATGAGATCACCGCGCAAAGCGTCGATGCCCTGCTCGACATACCCGCCCTGGAGGGCGAACTGCAACGCTGCCTCAGCGATTGTCCGCAGGACCTGATCAAGGTACTGAAGCAGGCGGTGCTTGCGATCGATGAGGGCCTTAAACAGCTTTACCACGATGGCGCCGATGTCGAGCTGATCGTTTTCGGCCGCGCCCGCCTGACCGACCGGCTTATCCGGCTGATATACAAATTCCTGTTTGCCGAGGTCAGCCAGCCACTGGCGCTGATTGCCGTGGGCGGCTATGGCCGTGGCGAGCTGCATCCGAAATCCGATATCGATCTGATGCTGCTGCTGGATGAAGAAGAGGACGACGCCACCAGGGCCGCCCTGGAAAAATTTCTTATGCTGCTGTGGGACATACGCCTGGAAATCGGCCACAGCGTGCGCACCCTGAAAGAATGTGTCGAGGAAGCGGAAAAAGACATTACCGTGGCCACCAATATTATGGAGGCGCGCCTGCTCGCCGGTGACGAGCAACTGTTCAATGCCATGAAGGAGCAGACCGGTCCCGAGCATATCTGGGACTCTAAGGCATTCTTCCAGGCCAAGCTGGAAGAACAGATCCAGCGCAACGGCAAGTTCAACGATACCGCCTACAACCTGGAACCCAATATCAAGGAAAGCCCGGGCGGCCTGCGCGATATCCAGATGATCGGCTGGGTGGCCAAGCGCCACTTTGGCGCCGACAGCCTGGCCGACCTGGTGAAGGAAGGTTTTCTGCTGGAAGACGAACTCAATACCCTGCTCGCCGGCCAGCACCTGCTCTGGCGCATCCGCTGCAGCCTGCACTACCTGGCCGGACGCCGCGAAGACCGACTGCTGTTCGACTACCAGCGCGACCTGGCGCTGGAGTTCGGCTTCGTTGACGACCCGGAACATCCACGTAATGAAGCCATCGAGCAGTTTATGCAGCAGTACTACCGCACCGTGATTGAACTGGAGCGGCTCAATGAAATGCTGTTGCAGCATTTTCGCGAAGCGATTATCTATGCCGATGTTGAAACAGAAGCCGAGCTGATCAATGACAGCTTTCAGGTGCGCCACGGTTATATTGAAACCACCCGTGATACCATCTTCAAGGAAAACCCCTGCGCCATTCTCGAGATGTTTCTGATCCTGCAGGACTACCCCGATATCCAGGGCGTGCGCGCCGCCACCATCCGCCAGGTGCGTCAGTACCGCCACCTTATCGACGACAAGGTGCGCAATTCCGCCCGCGCACAACAGCTGTTTATCAGGATTATTACCCGTTCACGCGGCGTCACCCACGAACTGCGCCGCATGAACCGCTACGGCATTCTGGCCGCCTATATCCCGGCCTTCGACTCCATTGTCGGGCGCATGCAGTACGACCTGTTCCACGCCTATACCGTGGACCAGCACACCCTGTTCGTTATTCGCAATATGCGCCGTTTCTCGGTGCCCGAATACTGTCACGAGTTTCCCCTGGCCAGTGGTATTTTCCAGCACCTTAAAAACCCGGGGCTGCTTTATATTGCCGGCCTGTTCCATGATATCGCCAAGGGCCGTCACGGCGACCACTCCGAACTGGGCGCGGTCGATGCAAAAGCATTCTGCGACCGACACGGTTTATCGAAAGAAGATGCTGATCTGGTCAGCTGGCTGGTGAGAAACCACCTGGTCATGTCGATGACCGCTCAGCGCAAGGACATCAGCGACCCGGCCGTGATCTCGGATTTCGCCGAGCGCGTGGCCACCCTGCCGCGGCTGGACTATCTCTATCTGCTGACCATTTCCGATATCCGCGCCACCAATCCCAAGCAGTGGAACAACTGGAAGGACAAACTGCTGGCCGAGCTGTACAACAAGACCGCGGCTGTGCTCAATACCGGCCTGCAGCAGTACACCGACCGCGACAGCAATATCCAGGAAATCCAGACCGACAGCCTGCGCAAGCTTGAGCGCGTCGGCATCGACTCGCACCGTGCGCATGAAATCTGGGCCAGCCTGAACACCGACTACTTCCTCGCGCACAATGCCAACGAAGTGGTCTGGCACACGCAGCTGATCAACGATGCGCGCCAGCAGGGCGAGCCTGGACAGCCACTTGCCCGGCCGCTGGTAAAAACCCGGGTCGATCGCAGCGGCAACAGTATCGAACTGCTGGTTTATATGCCCGACCGTGACCGTATTTTCTACGATGTGGTCAACGTGCTCAGCAACAGCGAGGTGGATATTGTCGACGCCCAGATCACCAATGCTTCCGATGGTTACGCCCTGGAAACCTTCCGCCTGATTCCTGTTGCCGGCCTGGACCCGTCTGAAATCAGCTACGCGGCCGAACAGATCCAGCAGCGCCTCGAAGAAAAACTCAGGGAAGCCGGCGACACCAGCCAGCCTGCCATCAGCACCGGCCGCAGTCATCGCTATTTCTCGTCGCCGACCGTCATCAGTTTCAAACAGGACAATGACAACAAACAGGCCACGCGACTGGTGATTGAAACCATCGACCGCACCGGTGTACTGGCCAATATTGCCGGCGCCATAGTCGACAACGGGCTTAAAATTCTCAATGCCCGTATCGCCACGGCGGGTGAAAAGGCCGTGGACAGTTTTATTATCAGCACCCAGCAGGACACCGCGCTGTCAGAAGAACAGCAGGAGCGCCTCAAACAGCAACTGGAAGACGTATTGTAATGACAGCCTCTCGCACGCTTGACCTCGCCCGCCAGCTTATCAGCATCCCCTCGGTCACCCCCGATGACCTGGGCTGCCAGAAGATCATTGCCGAAAGGCTGCAACCACTGGGCTTTCGCATTGAAAACCTGCGCTTTGGCGAAGTCGACAATCTGTGGGCGCGGCGCGGCAGCGATGATCCGCTGTTTGTCTTTGCCGGACATACCGACGTGGTACCCACCGGGCCGGTGGAACAGTGGCGCAGCGATCCTTTCCAGCCAACCATCGATGGCGATATTCTGACCGGACGCGGCGCCGCCGACATGAAAAGCAGCATCGCCGCCATGATCTGCGCCTGCGAGGAATTTTTCGCCGATGGCAAAGATATCAGCGGTTCTGTCGGTTTTCTGATTACCAGCGACGGGGAAGGCCCGGCGACTGACGGCACGGTAAAGGTTGTCGAATACCTGGAGCAGAAAAACGAAAAAATAAAATGGTGCCTGGTCGGCGAGCCCTCCAGTACCAACACGCTGGGCGATGTCATCAAGAACGGGCGGCGCGGCTCCATCTCCGGTGACCTCACCGTGCATGGCGTACAGGGGCATATCGCCTACCCCCACCTGGCGAAAAACCCCATTCACCTGTTTGCCGGCGCCCTGCAGGAACTGTGCAACGAGCACTGGGACAACGGCAATGACTTTTTTCCGCCCACCAGTTTCCAGATTTCCAATATCCATGCCGGCACCGGCGCCAGCAATGTGATTCCCGGCGAGCTGCATGTTCAGTTCAATCTGCGTTTTTCCACCGAAATCACCGATGCACAGATCCGTCAGCGCGTGCATGATATTCTCGACAAACACGGCTTTGACTACAGCCTCGACTGGTCACTGTCCGGACAGCCATTTCTGACCCCGGACGGCGAACTGGTGGAAGCGGCAAAGGCCGCCATTAAAACCGTCTGTGATATCGATACCGAACTGTCCACCGCCGGCGGCACCTCGGACGGACGTTTTATCGCACCCACCGGCGCCCAGGTGGTCGAGCTGGGCCCGGTAAACGAAAGCATCCACAAGATCAATGAGAATATCAATATACTAGAGCTGGAGCGTTTAACCAAAGTCTATCTGCAAATACTCAAACAGCTGTTTTAGCGTATTCGCATAGTGTTAACTATCCCTGATGCGCTACACTAGAGTAATAGAAGCCATAGAATAGCAATCCGTAAAAGAAGAATACCCGTAAATTTATAAATACAAGAAAGGGGACGGTACAATGGAAGAAAAGAAGGTCTGGTTTAGTAACGAAAGAGTCTGGTTCAGCTTCTTTATGATTCTGGCGCTGACGCTTAACTTCGGTTTTTTTATCGGCGAACTCGACGATCCGGAGCACCATAACGTCTTTGAGCTATTCGCCGTTATCATCGTCAATCTTATCGCCACCATCCTGAAATTCGGCGACCGTACCCAGATGGGTCCCATGTTGCTCGCCACCAGCCTGGTTGCCGTGGTACAGCTTATCTCGGCGGCAATCGTCTGGGCCTTTGCCGTTCATATCAATGATACCGGCCTGACGCCATCCGTCATGGCAACCATCGTATCTCTCAGTGGCGGCGCCTTACTGGCCAATGTGGTTTCGGTTATCCTGCTGATTATAGAAACCACTTTTCAGCGCAGATAAGCCGCCAGGCCTGTCCTGCACGATGTCCCGAACGATAGCCTGAGCCATGTTACGCAAAGACCGGCAGTCTGAGCCTGCAGCAAAGTCCGCCTCCGGCGACCAGGAGGAACAGGCACAGCAGCACAGTGATGCTTTCGCTGCGGAAGAACCGTTTAATCCCCAGACAGCAATGATCCTGTGGCGCATGCGCACGCCACTGATCATACTGATCTGCGTTTATGCCATCGCCATTCTCGGCCTGGTGCTGATTCCCGGCGTGGATGACCAGGGAAGACCCTGGCACATGAGTTTCTTTCATGCTTTCTACCTGGTCAGCTACACCGCCACCACCATCGGCTTCGGCGAGATACCCTACCCGTTGACAGACGCTCAGCGCATGTGGGTGCTGATTACCATCTACATGACCGTAGTCGCCTGGTTCTATGCCATCGGCAGCATTCTTGCACTGGTACAGGATCCGGTCTATCAGCAGGCGCGCAAGCAATCGCGCTTCAAGAAAGAAGTAAGCCGGCTGAATGAAAGCTTTTACCTGGTCTGCGGCCTCGGCGAAACCGGCTATGAGATTGTCAGGGCCCTGAGTAACGAGCATTACCGCGCCATTGTTATTGAAAAAAATGCTGACAGCCTGCTTGATCACAATGTTCATTATCTGCCCGAGTACGTGCCGGTTCTTATTGCCGATGCATCCATACCCAAATACCTGAAAATGGCCGGCATCGCCAAGGACAACTGCAAGGGTGTGATTGCCGCTACCGCGTCCGATGAAATCAACCTGAAAGTCGCCATCAGCAGCAAGCTGCTACACCCTCACATCATGGTGGTATGTCGAAGCGATATACAGTCGTACGAAGAGAACATGCGCTCCTTCGATACCGATTTCGTGGTCAACCCGTTTCATACCTTTGCCACGATCTTCTCCATGTTGCTGCACTCGCCTTCCATGCACATGATTTTCAACTGGCTGACGGGGGCACCGGACTCCCAGCTTAACCAGGACGAAGAACCGCTAAGGCTGGCACATGGCAGCTGGATACTCTGCGGTTACGGCCGCTTTGGCAAGATGCTCTACAGAAAAATGCTTAAACACGGGATAGAGACCGCCATCCTCGAAGCGGATGAAAGCATCTGCGAACAGTTCAGGAACGACTTTCCTGAACATGCCGACAAGGTCATTACCGGCAGCGGCGTCGATGCGGCCACCCTGGGCAGGGCCGGCATTACCGGTGCCGTTGGCATTATTGCCGGCACCAATGACGATTCCAATAATCTCTCCATTATCATGACAGCGCGTCAGCTCAACCCCGACATCTTCGTGGTTGCCAGGCAGAATATGCACGACAATACCGAACTGTTCGAACGCAGCGAAGCCGATCTGGTTATGCAGCCACGAGAAATCATCGCCCGTATCATACGCGCGCAATTGCTCAACGCCCTGCTTATTCCCTTCCTGCTGAAAGCCAGCAAACAGGATGAGCAGTGGATCAATGTCGTGGTCAGCCGCATGATTGCCGTTATCGGTGATCGCAAGCCCTATGTCTGGACCAGTATTATCGACGAGGAAAATGCCCCGGCACTGATACGTGCACTGCAACTCGGACGCAAGGTCTGCCTGCGCTGCCTGGCCACCGATCCTGCCGCGAGAAATCACCAGCTCGAATGCGTCGCCCTGCTGCATGAACGCAATGGCAGGAAAACGCTGATGCCGGATGACGAAATCGAACTTCAACCCGGTGACAAAATCCTGTTCTGCGGCAAGCGCGAGGCGAGAAACGCCATGCAGTGGAGCATGCAGGTGATGAGCAGCCTTAACTACGTCATGACCTATGAGAGCGAGCCGGAAAGTTATATCTGGCGCAAGTTCGGTCGCCGCTATCGTGGCGAAGAACGCCGCCGACAGCCCCGGCAGTAGGACTGTATGCTTCAAGCCTTCTCAGGCACTGCTGTTCCACAAATGTAAAGAGAGACATGGAATAGTCATCTTTTCCAGAACCGTATGCCGCAGGGATGCGGCATCCGAGCGTACAGGGATGTATTTACAGCGTGTTCTGGAAAAGATGACTATTTCACGTCTCGGTTTACAGCATGTTATATCAAAGGCCTGTATGGTAATGACTTGAACCAGGTGCCTGAACTGCTTATGGGAAAGCAGTGCCACATCAGGGTATAACAACGGCAGGACAATATGCAGCGTCGCTGCTATAATTCGCGCATTCAAAACCCCGCCCCGATAGCTCAGCTGGATAGAGCGTCCCCCTCCTAAGGGGAAGGCCACAGGTTCGACTCCTGTTCGGGGCGCCACATACAAACACTGAAACCGGCACAGAACAAACACAGGTAAAAAAACCATGAGCACCGTAACCCTTGAAACTTCACACGGCAATATCGTTATCGAACTGAATGACGAAAAAGCACCGGAAACCGTCAAAAACTTTCTCAATTACGTCAATGACGGCTTTTACGACGGCACGCTTTTCCACCGCGTTATTCCCAACTTTATGATACAGGGCGGCGGCTTCATGCCGGGCATGGTACAGAAATTCACCGAGAACCCGGTGAAAAACGAGGCCGATAACGGCCTCTCAAACAAACGCGGTACTATCGCCATGGCCCGCACCCAGGACCCGCATTCCGCTACTGCGCAGTTCTTTATCAATCACAAGGACAACGCTTTTCTCGACCACACCGCACCAACCGTTCAGGGCTGGGGTTACTGTGTTTTCGGTGAAGTTACCGACGGCATGGATGTGGTTGATGCCATTGCCGGCGTAGCCACCGGCAATAACAGCGGCCACGGTGACGTACCGGTTGAAGACGTGGTCATCAATAAAGCCACCGCTTCCTGATCGTTTTCCCGGCTGAGCCATGCAGGACAGAGTCTTTATCGCCGACCTGCACCTGAGCCCGCAGCGCCCGGAAATCATCGAGCTGTTCCTGCGTTTTGCCGGGGAAGTCGCCGCCAGCGCCGATCAGCTTTATATACTCGGCGATTTTCTCGAGTACTGGCTGGGCGACGATGACCCCGCTCCGCATTACCAGACGGTATTCGACTGCCTGCGCGAACTGGGCGACGTGCACCATACCGAAGTCCTGCTGATGCACGGTAACCGGGATTTTCTTATCGGTCACAAACTCGCCGAGCGCTGCCATTTCCGTCTGATCGACGACCCGTTCAGGCTCGAACTGGCCGGACAGAAAGCCCTGCTGATGCACGGTGATACCCTGTGTACGGATGATATTGAATATCAGCAGTTCCGGACGATGGTCAGAAGCGAGCAATGGATCAGCGACATCCTGGGCAGATCGCTACAGGAACGCAGGGCCATTGCCCGGCAGCTTCGCGAGCAAAGCCGCAGGGCCGGCAGTGAAAAGGAAGAGGTCATTATGGACGTCAACCAGGCGAGCACGGACCAGGTGTTTATCGACAATGACATCAGCCTGCTGATTCACGGCCACACCCACCGCCCGGCCATTCATCACCGCACAGTCAACGGACGCGCCACCACCCGCGTCGTGCTCGGCGACTGGTTCGAAGCCGGCAGCTACCTTCGCATTAACAGCTCTGAAGCGCTGACGCTGAAGACATTTGTTCCCGGAAATTAACCGGCAATTAAAAACCGGTCAATTGAAAAATCACCCATAGCTTTCTATTATTTAAGGAAACAAGCCCGTTTCACACCTGATATCTTGAACCCTGACTGCAGAAGATATACCCGCCTGTCGATATTCGCCTTAGGTCGTATCGCTGTCACTGCCTGTTATATCCTGTTATGCCTGGCAAGCATGAATGCTCACGCCGAAGACACCATCGAGGCAATCCGCTTTGTCGGCAACAAGGTCACAAAGGAAGAAACCATGCGCCTGGAGATGATTGTCCACGAAGGCGACCCGGTCGATATCGCGAAAATCGAAAAGTCCGTGCAGAACATCATGGACCTCGGCATCTTCCAGAAGGTCAGTTACTACCTTGAACAGACCGGCCCGGACAGGGGCACAGACCTGGTCATCGTCGTTATCGAGCCGTTCTACTGGTACGCCCTGCCCACCTTCAAGCTCAATGATGACAGCCAGCTGGAAGTCGGTGCCCGACTGAAATGGAACAACCTTTGGGGCTATAACCATACCATGCTGATTACCGGCACCGACCAGGGTTACAGGGGCGGCGTTCAGGAGTACAGCAGCAGTTTCGACTATACCATGCCCCGCTTTATGATAAGCCGATATGCACTCAGTATCAGGCTGGGCCGTTCACAACGCCTCGATAATGACAATGACCTCGGCGATCAGCGGGAAATCACCAAAGACTATGGCTTCAGCGTAAGCAAATGGCTGAATGATGATGGCATCAGTTTCGGCCCCTTCCTCGGCGCCGGCGTGGACTTCCAGCAACAGTACAACGAGGCCGTTGACCCGGCCAACGAATCGGACGGTTACTACGACAATATTATCTACAGCGTGACGCTGGGCACCGATGAAACACACAAGTATGAATTCCAGCGTGGCGGCAACCATCTGGTGTATGACGTAAGCTTTTCCAGCAGTTTTTTCCAGCAGGCTGTCAGCTACCGAAGATACCGGATACTGAGCAAGGAGAATGTTACCAATATCAACTACCTGGTCAGTGCCGGCCTTGCTGACAATAACCGCCTGGGCAACGCGGCCTTTTCACTGGGCGGAAACTCCAGCCTGCGCGGCTACAAAAAAGACAGTTATCGGGGGAATATATTCTACCGTGCGAGCATCGAATACCTGACAAAATTCAATCGCTCACCTCTGGTGAGAAAGGCCTTTTTCCTCGACCTTGGCGACATTCATGACGAGTTCAGTGATTTCAGGTTCAGCACGATCAAGTACGGCGCGGGTGCCGGCATTCGCTGGAAGGCCCGGCGTTTTGTCAATATTGATATTCGCCTGGACATTGCCTATGGCTTCCAGAGCAGGGACCTGCGTGTGGTGCTTGGCAGCCACAACACTTTCTGAGCAAGCAGCGGACCGTGGGGCTACTCGATAAGCAGTTTGGAATCCTTGTCCACCGAAAACTGCCGGTAATTCTCCGGCACCTTGAAGCTGTCCCTGCTGACATTTACCTTTTTATATGAGGTCAACAGCTTAAAGCGGTCGTTGCTGTGCCACTCCTGAATCGGCATGCCCTTGTCATAGTATTTGCCGGCATTATAGACCTGATCAATATAAAAGCAGGCGCCGTGAACATCACTGAGTGTATTATCGGCGGTTTTAACCTGCTGGCCTGAAACCACCTGCTGGTAGTTTTTCAGCATGGCTCGTACTTCCGGCAGGATATTTTCCACCAGCTGGATTTCACTGCAGGTTTGCTCGGCATCGTCCTTGCCGGTATAGACCCGGTAGTTATAGATACCGTTGCCGGACACCGGTGGCGCATCAGCCAGTTCCAGATACTCGACACTGGATTTAGCCGGTGAGGCATCTTCGGAAAACGGAAACTCCCTGATCACCAGGGTCGACCTGTCGAAATGGCTGACACTGAAAATGGTTTTCAGCTTGTCGTCATAAATGATGTAGCCGCTGTCCTCGCCGGGGTTATCAATACGGATATAACGGTCGGAGACCAGCATGACCACCTCGTAGTCATCGACGCCCGGTTCTCGTTCCATATAGTTAAGCTGGTACACCTCCTGTGTTTCTTTTTGATTATCGGTTTTCTGGCCGGCCACGGCAGTCGTCATGCCGGTGGCAAGGAGTAGCAGTAATAACAGTGGTGTGTATTTCATATATCCTGAATCAGTCGTTGTTGTTTTTCAAATTCTTGCTCATGTCGGCACGGCGAAAATGCTCCAGCAGCGATTGCAGCTCGTCCTCGGTAAAACCGGCCTCGATACGGGCTTCGGTTTCAAAGGGTCCGAAACGCGCACCGGCCATATGCTCATCGATCAGGGCGAGAAATGTCGCTTCCGGTTCCAGGCCACGCTGATGGCAAAGGTGTTTGTACCAGTGTGTTCCAATTTTCACATGGCCGATTTCCTCGTTAAATATCACCTGCAGCCGTTTCACCAGTGCATCATCGCCAATGGCTTCCAGCTTGCGAATCATACCCGGGGTGACATCCAGCCCCCGTGCTTCCAGCACCCGCGGCACCAGCGCCATGCGCACCAGTACATCAAAGTCGGTTTTTACCGCCATTTCCCACAGGCCATTGTGAGCCGGCAGATCACCATAGGCCATGCCGTGCTGCTGTAGATAGACCGTCAACATGGTGAAATGTTCAGCCTCTTCGGCTGCTACCCGGCACCAGTCGGTATAGTACTGTCGCGGCATGCCCTGGAAACGGTAGACGGCATCCAGCGCCAGGTTAATGGCATTGAACTCGATATGGGCAATGGCATGCGCCAGGGTCAGGCGTCCTTTGAGCGTGGTAAAACTGCGCCGAGGCACATTACGCGGATCAACCAATTCAGGCTTCTCGGGCCGGCCGACCCGTGGCAGGCGGATAACCCTGACTGATTTATCCATCGACAGCGCATTCTGCTGCCAGCGTCTGTCAAGGCGCAGGGTCGCTTCGACCTTTTTCTGCGGGTCGTCGATTTGCAGGCACTGCAGAGCCTGTTCAAACAGATTCATCGGAACTCAAGGGTGATTTTCGGATAGGACCGGTGGGTGAATTTTACCTGATCTGGCGAGTAAAGGAATGGTTATTGGTCGTTGGTCGTTGGTCGTTGGTCGTTGGTCGTTGGTCGTTGGTCGTTGGTCGTTGGTCGTTGGTCGTTGGTCGTTGGTCGTTGGTCGTT
>DRLE01000043.1 GCA_011051475.1 Gammaproteobacteria bacterium | reverse complement strand
AGCTCGTCCAGCCATTGTTCCAGTTGAGCTACCGTTTCCGGGAGCATGGAGGCTTCAGCCGGCATTAACTCACCCATGGTCAGCTCTCCGCCGATATTGAACAGTTCGTTCTGTATGCTCCTGACCGCTGATTGCAGACTATCCGGCAGGTGGCAGGCAACAATGGCCAGCTGGCTGTTGAGTTCATCGACCTCACCAATGGCCTGCACCAGCAGGTCGTCTTTCTGCACGCGCGAGCCATCGGCCATGCCGGTACTGCCGTCATCGCCGGTACGGGTGTAGATTTTCGATAAGCGGTTGCCCATTAAAGCCTCTCATAAGGAACCTCTGATTAATTATATGCTATCTCTGCGTGGCCTGAAGCGCTCAACGCAAGACATGTTTCGCAGTGAATGGCCCGGTCCTTCCAGGAAAATGCAAACACTGGGAAACATAACGCAGTCGATGGGCGCTTCAGGCCGCGCCCCCATGTTTGTACTTTTTTGGGGCTTACAGACATAAGCGCACTCTACGTTGCAACTTTTCACCAGGTCTGGACATGCTTTTACCGCCAAGGATGGCGGGTATGCAGATTTTGCAGGAGCAAAAATCTGTCAAAGTCGCGCCTTGATTGCGTTTATGTCTGTAAGCCAGAGATAACATATAATTAATCAGAGGTTCCATAAAAAACCGTTGCGGCGGTTTCCCACCACAACGGTTTTATATCACGAATAAAAGAATAAATCTTTCCGTCTATCCAGATATACCTGACTTATCCTGGCCGATCAGGCGTAGTTGCCATCGATCAGGACCGGATATGACAGGCCGCAAATAACGCAAAACACGCAAAGGTAAAAACTGTTAAAGCATTTTGTTTTTTTGCGGTTTTCGCGTTCTTCGCGGCAAACGACAGCAGCGCCTTAGCTGAGCACTTTACGTCGAGCAACCGCTACCAGACCCAGCAGACCGGAACCGAACAGCCATACCGCAGCCGGTACCGGCACGGCGGAAACCGTGGTCAGGTTGTCGATGGCGAAATAGGCCGGGGTATTCATGCCATAGTCACCCACATCCGAAGAGCTCAGGCTGAACTCAAGCGCGCTGACTTCACCCAGCTGCATCAGATCATACCAGATCCATGAATCCACCAGGTTGGCATCACGCGCCAGGCTGATATTGAGATAGCCGGTCATGCTGTCAGTGGCGTCCAGGCCGGTGACGGTCAGGGTGAAAAAGTCGCCCAGACCGAACTGTTTGGCAAAGCTGTCGCCATCACGCATGGACAGATAGGCATAGGTGGTATTGGTAAAGTAGGCGCCTTCTACCTGTGTCGGGCCGGCAAAGTCGATACGCGCCGGGGTAAAGCCCGGGTTGGCGATACCGTAGTTGGACGAACCGTTAACGCCGCCACCGGTAATCGCGCTGTACTGGTTGGTGTAGCCAGCGGTGGTGGTATCGGTGGTATTGGAATAGGTAAAGCCGCTCCAGCAGCACCCCCAGCCATAATCGGTAAAGTTATGGGTAAATTCGGCGTCACCACTGGTAAAGGTAGTGGCGACTTCGGGCGCGAAATACGATTCCGGCGCCAGCGTCAGATCGTCGAAGGTGGCAACCGCGCCATGAGCGGTGCTGCTGAAAGTGGCAATGGCCAGAAGTGAGAGTGCAAGTTTCGTTTTCATTTGTTTTACCTTTTGAAAGTTTTAATGTGTCTGTTTTAAGTAATCAGTTGTTTTTGGTGTACGTTTTTTTCAGATCTAGTCGCTTCAGACCTTGCGTTTGCGCAGGCTGAGTAGTCCGAGCAGGCCGCTGGCGAACAGCCAGATACTGGCGGGCACGGGCACCATGGTTGAAGCGCTGTTCATAACGCCAATGGCATCGAGATCAAACCCGGCGCTGCCGGTGGTCTGGTACGGGTCGTAGATCGGATTGCCGTTGCTGTCGCGCATGCTGCCATCCCCGACCACATCGAGCAGACGCACATAGCTGATGGCGCCCAGGTCGAGACCGGCAATGCCGCTGAACACATCCAGGTCGAAAGGCGTTCCCCAGCCCTGACGGTACTTGCCGGCAAGACCATCGATATCGGTCGGATCGAGCGTACCGAAAGGACCAACCGGTGAGGCTGTCAGTGAATAGCTGTCAAAACCGTAGAAGTTCACGCCGTCGGATGAAACTTCGACCTTTGCCAGCTCCAGAAAGGTATCGCTGAAGCTGTTTTCAAACACGGCAAAGTCATAGCCCGCGCCATTGGCAATCGGGTCGGCAAAGGTCATGGTGATACGCCCGCCGGTGCCCAGGCTGACAATATCGCTTGATGTGCCCTGCGCCGCGCCCAGCGCCTTTTCCGGCGTCATCCAGGCAGCGTCCAGATTGGCGCCGGGGACATAATCGACATAACCGGTGGCCCAGGAAGTGATGGCCGGGTCATTCATATCAACAGCGGTGGAACCGGCCTGGCCGGCGGCCGGCGCATAGGGACCGGCATGCACGCTTGTTGACGCCAGGCCGGCAGTAATGGCGGCCAGCAGTGCGGTTTCCCTTACAATGGTTTTTCTTCTCATAGTCAATTCCTCTTCAAGTTTTCAAAAATAAGTGTGTAGCAACAGGCGGTTTCCTGCGGTCAGGCACGCCCTTGCATCAGGGCGCAAAAACAATTTTCAGCGGGTTCAGGCTGGTGGAAACACTGGCCACCTCGTTGCCGGTGGCCGGGTCGATAATGCGCACCGTGGCCTGTGCCACATCGCCCACCCAGAGCAGGCCCTGTGCGTCCAGTGCCAGGTCGGAAATCTGTCCCTGTGTCAGCGCCGCGACCCGGGTCTTTGCCAGCTGGTTACTATTGATGTCCATGACATACAGGGTGTTGTCGTTATAGGCGCGGTAACCGACAAAATAGATGATATTGGCCGACACCGGCATCAGCCCCGTTATCAGGCCATAGGTGGCACTGTCATCCAGCACCAACTTCGAGGCATACGTGCTGGCATCGACCGTTTCGATACCGCCACTGTAATCAACGGGGAAGAAACTGCCGGAACCGCGGATAAACAGCGTGTCGCTGTCAGCCTGATAAACAATACCGGTCGGGTTACGCACCCGCAGTGGAATACCCCTGAAACCGTCACAGGAAGCACCCGTGTCGATTTCCTGGTCGGTGGCGGTATCGAATACGGCAATGTAGGCATCGTTGACCACCTGGTAGGTCGGGCCTTCCAGGCGCTGCAGCAGAATAAACAGCCTGCCATTGGCAATGACAGCCGCGCCCATATCGGGAATACCGTCATCACCGCCATAGGCGGACAGGTCGAGCTCGCCCAGCTTGAAATCAGCCTCGGTGGCAGCCGAAGGATTGACGATCCAGACCTTTGTGCTGTTATAGCGCAACACGTAGGCCTTGCTGCTGTTTACGAACACCATATCATAGGGATTGCTCTGCACCGCCGAGCCGGCGTCATTGGTTGAGTACTGCCAGATCGGCGTTTGCGGATCACTGAAGGCAAAGCGGGCGATATTGTTGCCGCTGAGCATTTTTTCTATGCGATAGAAACTGTCGCCATAAACGGCCATGGACAGGTCACCGTTCGCCACCGGCTGGTAGTTGTTCAAGGCGCTGAAGTTGCCCTGGTTGTCACCACTGATCAGGCTGTGCGCGCCGCTGCTGTAGTCCGCCGCCACGGTGGCAACTGCAGCCTGCTGCGCAACAAAGTTCTGCAACGGCGACCCCGCGGTGATATAGCTGCTCGCGGGCAACAGGGTCGGCGGCGCGGGAACGGTATTGCCCGTGGTGTTGCTGGTACAGCTGCTGCTGTTATCATCGTTGTTCGGTGGCGGCGTCTGCGCGGTATCCAGCTTGCTGGTACTGGTTTCCGAACAGCCCGAGACCAGCAGCAATAACAGCACTGGCAGCAACAACGAAATATTAACGCGTTTTTTATTCATGGCCGTGTCCTAAAAAAGGTAACTGTAGGTCAGGGAAAGATTGCGCCCCGGTGTCGGACGGTTTCTGAAATAGCGAATGTTCTCATCCAGCAGATTGTTAACACGAAAATCCACGGTGGAGCGCTGGTGTAAATAACGCAGGCCCAGGTTGAGCAGATTGACATCATCACCCGGCAACAGGTTACTGCGGTCATAGAACATGTCGCGCTTGATATCCGCCTCCATGCTGAACACCCAGCGCTGCAGGCTGTAGGCATAACGCAGACTGAGACTCTGCCGGTAATAACCCGGCAGCCGTTTGCCGTTGAAACTGCCGATATCCGATTCATTGAGACTGTCGGTCAGGGAAGCGTTGGCGCTGATCGTATGGCGCTTCGAGGGCAGCAGTTTCAGGGTGAACTCAAGTCCCCTGATCACCGCGTTGGAAATATTTTCCGGTACACCCACGCCCTGGCCGTTATAGATATAAACGATCAGATCCTTTACCCGGTTATAAAATACTCCGGCATAAGCTTCCGCATTGTGCAGCCAATGGTAGGGCTTGAACCAGCCATAGGTAAGTCCCATGTCCGAGTTGATCGAGGTTTCCTGCAGCAGGTCGGCATTGCCCAGCAGCAGGCCGCTGCCCCCGAACAGTTCGAGAAAGGACGGCGCACGATGGTACTGGCCGATATTGGCGCTGGCATAGGTGCGCCGGTCGAGGCGGTACTTCAGCCCCAGCTGCGGGCTGAGCAGGCGGTAGTTCTTGTTAAAGCCGGGAACGATATTACCGAACTCGTCGGTTTTCGTTGCCACCGTGTCGTCGATCTGCTGGTAGCGCAGGGCCAGGCTGGTAATAAAACGCTGCTCGTCAAAATAGGAAACATTCTCGACAGACACTTCAGCCTTGCTGCGCCGGTTGGTATCCGACTGCACCAGTGACAGCGAGTTATCGATGTCATAGCTTTCACGGCTGTAACCGCTCAGCAGTTTCCAGTGAGTCTGCGGCCTGACAATCTCGGCATAAAGCTGGCCACCGGCCTTGCGGGTGAGCGCGGTTGAATGCTGGTTGATAAAACCGATCTGCGCCAGCGAGTCATCGAAGACTTCCTTCTTGCTGGTGGCAAACAGTTTGATATTGCCATTGACATCCTTGCGCCCGAACTGCAGGGCATTGAGCTGCGCCAGCAGATTGTATAGACGGGTATCAAGCCTGGTCTGCACATCCGGGCTGTTGCTGACCGCGGGAATCTCCTTGTAACGGTCGGACAGATCGAGACGCAGCTCGCTGCTGTAACGGCGATTGAAACGGTGTTTCCAGTTACCCAGCGCGGTCAGGTGTCTGACGGCATCGTTGTTACGGGTTTCCACGCGATCATCTGCAGGATTCAACCCGGTGCCGTTGTCATTGAGATAGCTGAAGTTGTTTTCACTTTGCAGGTAACCACCGGTCAGCAGCACATCATCTTTTGCCGATGACAGCTGACTGGAAGCATTGAGCCTGTAGGTCTGGAAACTGGCCAGGCTGGCGCTGAGGCGATGGCTGGATCTTGTCGCCGAGGCCGCAGGAGAATCATCGGCTGTCCTGCGGGTAATAATATTCACCGCGCCACCGATGGACGGACTGCCCAGCTCCAGCGGTGTCGAACCACGATAGATATCGATACGCTCGATATTGTCCAGCGGGATCAGGCTCAGATCGACGGCGCCGCCGGAGGCATCATTCAGCGGCACACCATCGAGATAGATAATGACCTGTTCGGCTGCCGCGCCACGCAGAACCACCGTCGATAAACTGCCCTCACCGCCGGTGCTGCGGGTCTGTACGCCGACCTCCTGCTCCAGTACCTCATCGAGACTGACAAAGGTATCACGAAAACGTGCCGCTTCGATCACCGTGTAGGCCGCGGAGCTGGCGGACCTGTCGACCTCCCCCGGTCGCTGTTCGATATGGCCTTCATCGATCAGTACGTGCAGGCGCGTCTGCCTGCCACTGTCCGGCACAACGGAATCCTGCGCCGTTTCCTGCGCACGCGCGGCGGCCATCTGCATTAACAGCAGACAGACAAGAAAGCAGTATTGTTGATTACTCAGGATCATGCGCCGGCTCTTCAATAGACAGCAGCGCGAGGAGAAGACAAGGTCGGCGCATTCCGGCGACCCGTTGATAAAACAGCGCCGGAGGCAACATACCCGGTCGGCCGCCCTCCGCAGCTTCTGTATGTATGCATCAGGCCGGTCTCCGGGCTTATGGTGTGTATACTGAAATACCTGAACATTTCCCTTCCCTCAGCATCTGGCCGCCAGCCTGAACCGAGGTGGTCGAAACGTTCTCACCAATCACCGTTGCGGGGGCAGCGCCGGACTCGCCTGATCAAACGGCTCACCGGACTTCCCGATTATCCTTGCGAGCAAACTCGTCGAGCCGGCTCTTAAGGCACCTGATGTTGATATTTGTTAATTAGGCTACATGTTACTCATGTATAAGCGATAAGATATCCCCCTTTTGGGAGTGAACTTATCGCCTTTGCGAACGTCACTGAAAATACACAAAAATCAACGTAACGGGACACGACCCACCTATGTCGAATCTGCAAGCCATACTGCAACTGAAAAACCATGTACAACAACACATTATCGGGCAGGAAAAACTGGTTGACCGATTATTGATCGCGCTGCTGGCCGACGGCCATCTGCTGGTCGAGGGCGCGCCCGGCCTGGCCAAGACCAAGGCCATTAAAATCCTCAGTGACGGCATCGAAAGCAATTTCCACCGCATCCAGTTCACCCCCGACCTGTTACCGGCCGACCTGACCGGTACCGAGGTCTACCGGCCGCAGGACGGCAGCTTTCATTTTCAGCAGGGGCCATTGTTCCACAACCTGGTGCTGGCAGATGAAATCAACCGTGCCCCGGCCAAGGTGCAGTCGGCCCTGCTGGAAGCCATGGCCGAGCGCCAGATTACCGTCGGCAAGGTTACCTACCCGCTGCCGAAACTGTTTATGGTGATGGCGACGCAGAACCCGATCGAACAGGAAGGCACCTACCCCCTGCCCGAGGCCCAGCTCGACCGCTTCCTGATGCATGTCAGCATCGGTTACCCGGAAGCCTCTGCGGAAAAGGAAATCCTGCGGCTGGCGCGTGAGGAAGCCCGCGACGAGGCGCGCGAGCAGGCCGGCGAAGCCGCGCCCGCGATTGAAAAGATCAGCCAGCAAAGCATTTTCGATGCCCGTCAGGAAATCCTGGACATTCATATGGCCGATAATCTTGAGGAATATCTGCTGCAACTGGTGCTGGCCACGCGCAATGCCGAAAACTACGGCCACGACCTGGGCGAATGGATACTCTACGGCGCCAGCCCGCGCGCCACCATCGCGCTGGACCGTTGCGCCCGCGCCCACGCCTGGCTGGATCAGCGTGACTTTGTCAGCCCGGACGATATCCAGGCCATTGCCTATGACGTGCTGCGCCACCGTATTATTCTCAGCTATGAAGCCGAAGCGGAAGGGGTTACACCGGATGGTTTTATCCAGCAGCTGATTTCGCGGGTGGCTGTGCCCTGAGTGTATTTTTTTAGCCGCAAATGAACGCAAATAAACGCAAATATTTCTGCTGGGAAGATACTGCAATTTTGTCCATACCCGATATGCCTGTTGCAGCGGTTGGCTCTGTTCGCGGAATAAATTCCGCTCCCACAGATGGCTTACACCCTGTAGGAGCGGAATTTATTCCGCGAACAAACAACCCGTTTGCAGGCCGGGATAAGCAGGCGAGTTCCTGGCAAAATATCAAGGCTCTCCCCTATCTTGCCTGCAACGCTATCGCTTATGCAGGCCTACGGTTACAGCTGCTCATCATTACCAGTCTTAGCGAAGCAATAACGCGAAAAATAAATATTTGCGTTTATTTGCGTTCATTTGCGGACAAAGAAAACCAATGAGCAGAAACAAGCCACAGGCCGAAGGCATTACCCGCGTCAGCGCGCAGGCACTGATCCGTCTGCGCCTGCAGGCCGGCGCCTTTTTGCTCGACAGCAAAAAAATCCGTGCCCGCCAGGGCGGCGCCTATCTGTCCAATTTCAAGGGCCGTGGCATGGAGTTCGACGAGTCACGTATCTACCAGCCCGGTGACGATATCCGCAATATGGACTGGCGCGTCACCGCCCGTACCGGGAGCGCCCATACCAAGGTTTTTCGCGAGGAACGCGAGCGCCCGGTGCTGCTGTGGCTGGACCTGAGCCACTCGATGATGTTCGCCACGCGCAATAAATTCAAGGCGGTTATTGCCGCCGAGCTGGCCAGTCTGCTGGCCTGGAGCGCCAACAATAACAGCGACCGTGTCGGCGGCCTGATCTTCTCCGAAGACGAACATATTGAACTCAAACCCCGCCGCGGCAAAACCGCGGTACTGGACTTTATCGGCCGCTGTGCCAGACATTCTGCCTGGGAGCCGAAGGAACCGGGCGCTGCGCCCGAAACCGATACTGATGCGGGCGCCAGCGCCAAACGCAATACCAGCGAAGCGGCAGCCCGACTCCACAAGGTGGCGCACACCGGCAGCCTGATTTTTCTGCTCAGCGACTTTCGCTATATGAGCAAAAAGGCCCGGTCGCATATTGCCAATATCGGCCGGCACAACAGCCTTGTCTTTATCCAGATTACCGATCCGCTGGAACAGTCACTGCCGGGCAGAGGGGTCTACCGACTCACCGATGGCCTGCGGGAAATCATACTCAATGCCGGCAACCGCAAGCTGAGAGATGACTACCACCAGCGTTATTTGCAACGCCAGCTCAGGCTGGAAAAATTCTGCCGGCAGAATGCCATTCCACTGATTGAAATTTCCACGGCCGACAATGCCATGGAAAAACTCAAGCAGGGCCTGCTCAGCCGTAATAACGGCCAGCAGCTGCCGACACGCAGTCGCGGGCTGAAGGCATGAACCCGCTCGCATCCCCCGGCCAGGCTTCCGGCCCCGCCATCAATCCGGCTGAGCTGCCGCTGAAGGATAT
The DNA here is from genome assembly GCA_011051475.1 of Gammaproteobacteria bacterium. GTDB lineage: Bacteria > Pseudomonadota > Gammaproteobacteria > SZUA-229 > SZUA-229. The sequence goes on along the minus strand of DRLE01000043.1, from coordinate 5,484 downwards.
TCACCTGCCCGAAGCGGTGTCCTGGTGGCCGCCGGCGCCTGGCTGGTGGCTGCTGCTGGCCGCTATTATCCTGCTGGGCCTGGCCCTTGTCCTGCTGCGCCGCTGGTATAAAAGCCGGCAACTGCAGCGTGACATTCATGCCGAGCTGGCGCGGATCAAGCAGACCTATAAAAGTACCGGCAACCGACTTAAGCTGGCGCAGGATCTGTCCATTCTGCTGCGCCGCGCCGCCATCAGCTGGTACCCGCAGGGTGATGAAAACGGCAAGGATATAGCCGGCCTCACCGGTGAAGACTGGCTGGCCTTTCTCGACAGAACCGCCAGCCAGGGCGAGAGGAAATTCCAGAGCGATACCGGAAGGGTGCTGCTGAGCGCCCCCTATCTGCCGGCTGACAGCAAGGACAAAGGCATAGCCGGTTTCGATGCCGATGCTCTCATCGCCCTGAGCGAATCCTGGCTGCTGGCCCCGCATAAGCGAGGAGGTCGCCGCTCATGATCTCCTTTATCTGGCCCTGGATGTTTGCCCTGCTGCCCCTGCCCTATGTGCTGCGCCTGATTCTGCCGCGCGCTCGCGGCAGCGCCGAGGCCGCGCTGAAAGTACCCGACATCGCTCCCTTCCAGCTGGAAGACGGCACCGGTATCAGCCGCATCCGTAAAACCCGCTGGCCGTTGCTGCTTTATACCCTGGTCTGGCTGTGCCTGGTGATTGCCGCCGCCCGTCCACAGTGGACGGGCGAGGCCATCGAGCTGCCGGTCAGCGGTCGAGACCTGATGCTGGCCATCGATATTTCCAAGAGCATGGACCTGCCCCTGCGCTACGGCAACCGCTCGGTCAGTCGCATTGCCGCGACCAAGGCCGTAGCCAGCACCTTTATTGAAAAGCGCGTGGGCGACCGTATCGGTCTTATCCTGTTCGGCGACCAGGCCTATGTACAGGCACCACTGACCTTCGACCGCGCCACTGTCAATACCCTGCTTTCCGAGGCCGTTACCGGCCTGGCCGGCCAGGCCACCGCTATCGGCGATGCCATCGGTCTGGCGGTCAAACGCCTTAGCCCGTCAGCAAGCGACAGCAGAGGCATACAGAAAAATATCAGCAATGACCGCGTGCTGATCCTGCTTACCGATGGCGTCAGCAACCGTGGCGAAATCACACCGCTGAAAGCCGCCGAACTGGCAGCGAAGAAAGGCCTGAAAATCTACACGATCGGCATCGGCAACCGCGGCTCACGCGAGCTGGATGAACGCACCCTGCGCCAGATTGCACGCCTTACCGGCGGACAGTACTTCCGTGCCTACAGTACCCGTGACCTGCAGCGCATCTACGCCATGCTCGACAAACTTGAACCGGTGGAAAAAGACGTGAAAACCTACCGTCCGATCAGGGCGCTGTACTACCTGCCGCTGAGCGCCAGCGCGTTTTTCGCCAGCCTGCTGGCCCTGTTCTATTATCTGCCGCAGTTCTCGCTGTTTACCTCGCGTACCGCGTCGGCCCGGCCGGAGGGGCGCGCATGAACGACTACCTCCAGGCTTTCAACACCGAACTACCCCTGATACTGTCACAGCTGCACTTTGTGCGCCCTGACTGGTTCTATGCCTTTATTCCCTTTCTGGCCTATCTGCTGCTGGCCAGCCGGCAGCGTCTGAACAGCCGCAGCTGGCAGAAGATCATCGACCCGCAGCTGGCGCCTTTCGTACTGACACAGAACCGGTACAAACAGAAACGCTACCCGCTATTGCTGGTCCTGCTGGCCGGCAGCCTGTGCATTACCGCGCTGGCCGGGCCGGTCTACAAGAAACTGCCACAGCCGGTCTACCGCGAACAGTCATCGCTGGTCGTGCTGCTGGATCTGTCACAATCGATGAACGCCACCGATATCAAACCCTCGCGACTGGCACGCGCCCGGCTGGAACTGCTGGATATACTTAAAAGCCGCAAAACCGGACAGACCGCGCTTATCGTTTATGCCGCCGACGCCTTCGTGGTCACGCCGCTGACCGATGACAATGCCACCATCGCCAACCTGGTGCCCTCGCTGGATACCAGCATGATGCCTGCCCAGGGCAGCAACCTTTCCGCCGCCCTGGCCAAAGCCAACGAGCTGCTGAATCAGGCCGGTGTGTTCAGGGGCAATATTCTGGTTATAACCGACGATATTCACGAACGTGACCGGGCCGCCATCGAAAAAACCGCCGCCCAGGGCCACCACGTCTCCATTTTCGGCATTGGCACCGCACAGGGCGGGCCGGTACCGCTGGCCGATGGCGGTTTCCTGCATGACAGCAAAGGGGCCATTGTTATTCCCAAACTCGATGCCGGCAAGCTGCAACGCTATGCCATGCTCGGTGGCGGCCTTTATACCTCGCTGGCCGCCGACGACAGCGATATCAACAAACTGGTCAAACTGTTTGAAACAAAATCCATCAAACGGGACGAGGAAACCGAAAAGCAAAACCAGGACCTGCAGGCCGATATCTGGCGCGAGGAAGGCCACTGGCTGCTGTTGCCGCTGTTATTACTCGCCGCGCTATGGGCAAGACGAGGCTGGCTGGCCGTTATTCTGGTTTTCCTGCTGCCCCTGCCGCAACCGGTTATGGCCGATACACAGGCCAACACACAGGCTGGCACTGCCCAACCAGCAAGCAAGCAGACAGCCCCGCTTATCGACACCGATCACCTCTGGCTGAAACCGGACCAGAAGGCCATGCGCGCCTTTAACAAAGGCGATATGGACACCGCAACCCGGGAATTCACCCGCCCGGAATGGAAAGCCAGCGCCCTGTACCGCAAGGGCGAGTACGAGGCCGCGGCAAAAGCACTGGAGGGCATCGACACCGCCGATGCCTGGTACAACCGGGGCAATGCCCTGGCAAAGGCGGGAAAACTGCAGGAAGCCATCAAGGCCTATGACCGCGCCCTGGAGCTGAATAAAAACAATAGTGATGCAAAAGACAACCGCGAGCTGGTTAAACAGGCGCTGGAAAAAATGAAACAGCAACAACAGAACCAGAACGGCCAGCCGCAGGACAAGCAGAAAGCGGACAGCCAGAAGCAGGACAACCAGAACGGCGACAATCAACAGAATAATCAGCAGAACGAGCAGCAGCAAGGTGAGCAGCAGGGAGAACAGGCGCAGAAAGAGCAGAACCAGCAGGGCCAGAACCAGGATCAGCAAAGCCAGGACAAGGGCGAGCAGAAACCGAACGATCAGCAGAAAAATGATCAACAGGGACAACAGCAGAATCCCCAGGATAGCGAGCAGCAGGAAAACGCGCAGAATAATGCCGAGCAACAGAATGATGAACAGAAATCCAGTGATCAGAAAAACAGCGAACAGAAAACTGCTGAGCAACAGGCTGCCGAAGAAAAGGAACTGAAACAGCGCGACGCGCAGAAAGAAGCCGAGCAGCAGCAAAAGGAAATCGATGAATACCGCAAGCAGCAGGCCGAACAGCAGAGCAAGCAGGATAAAAACAACGAACAGCAACAAAACTCACAACAGTCCGACGAGATTGAAAACCGGGAGAAAGAAAGCGAAAACGAAAAACCGGCAGAAGTCGAGGTAAACCCGGTCGAACGCTCCATTACCGAAGAAGAAAAAGCCACCGAGCAATGGCTGAAACGAATTCCCGACGACCCCGGTGGTCTGTTAAGACGGAAGTTCTATTACCAGTATCAGCAGATACCGAACCAGCACGATGAGGAAGAACCGTGGTAGCGCTTGCGCCTGGGCGCAAGCGCAGTGAATAGTGAATAGTGAATAGTGAATAGTGAATAGTGAATAGTGAATTTTAAAAAATCATGACCATGTAAGTGAACTGTTTTTGGCTTTTTACACTGTTCACTATTCACTATTCGTTATTCACTGGCGAGACAACCAAAGATGAAAAAAACCTACAAAATCCTGATCACCCTGCTGCTGTTACTGACTGGCACGCTCGCCCACGCTGCCAATATAACGGTTACCGCCAGCCGTAACCCGGTGGCGCTGGATGATTCGTTTCATCTGATTTACGAGGCCGACGACAGCGTTGACGGGGACCCGGATTTCAGCCCGATCTATGAGCATTTCGATGTGCTCAACAGCAGCCAGAGCACGAATATGCGCATGGTCAACGGCAACTGGAGCCTGAAAAAGAGCTGGGATCTGGCGCTTATCGGCAAGGACGTCGGACGTTTCACCATACCGCCGATTCATTTCGGCAGGGACATCAGTCCTGCCATACAGATTACCGTGACCAATAGCACGTCACCGAACAGTGTTGCGCCCGGCGGACAGGGTGCAACGGTACCGGCAAAGATATTTCTGGAAAGCAGCGTCGACAGGAAAACCGGCTGGGTGCAGTCTCAGTTTATCTTCACCATACGCCTGCTGCGCACCGTACACATCTCAAGCGCCTCGCTTTCCGAGCCGGAAACCAGCGACCCCGATGCCATTATTGAAAAAATCAGCGAAGACCAGTACGAAACCACGCGCAACGGTATTCGTTATGAGGTATTCGAGCGCCGCTATGCCATATTCCCGCAGAAAAGCGGCATACTCAAAATACGCCCGCTGACCTTTGAAGGTCGCATTAATTCAACGCAGCCACGCACCCTGTTCGACCAGTTTCGCATGAGCGGCCAGCTCAAGCGCCTGCGCAGCCGACCGGTTGAAGTCACGGTAAAGCATGCACCCGCCAATATCAATCTGCAGGACTGGCTGCCGGCCATTGACCTTGAACTGGAAGATGAATGGTCACAGGACACTGCCGATCTGAAAGCGGGCGAACCGGTAACGCGCACCATTACCCTTCGCGCTGCCGGCCTTACCGGCATACAGCTGCCCGATATCAACTTTGATGAAATCCCGGGCATCAAACAATACCCTGACAAGGCCATTACCGAAAACGAAAAAACCAGCCACGGCATAACCGGTATCAAGCAGTTCAAGATCGCGCTGATACCCACGGCTGCGGGCAGCTATACCGTACCGGCAATAACCGTAAAATGGTTTAATACCCGCAGCGGAAAAGAAGAAGCTGCGGTTTTGCCGCCGGTACAGCTGAAAGTCACCGGCACCGCAGCGACAGCCGCGCCACCGCCAGCAGCCACTCAGCCGCAGGCAGTCACCCCTGCCGAAACACCGCCGCCGCAGCCCGCTCCGGCCACTCTGCCGACAGAACCGGCTTACTGGAAATGGCTGGCCCTGTTTTTTGCCGGCGCGTGGCTGATTACCTTGCTGCTTCTGCTGAAAAAATCCGGCAAAAGAAAGAACGGAGCTCCTGAAGCGAATAAAACCACCAGCGCCGCGTCAGTCAACAAAGCTCTGAGCAAGGTAACAAAATACGCAAAACAGAACGATGCCCGACAAACACGCGACGCCCTGATTGAGTGGGCGCGACTGAATTACAAGCAGCCCCACATCAGCAGCCTGCTGCAGATCACTGATTACTGTTCTGAAAACCTGCGCAGTGAAATTCGTGAGCTTAACCAGGCGCTGT
>DRLE01000042.1 GCA_011051475.1 Gammaproteobacteria bacterium | reverse complement strand
TCCTGCAAGTCGGCAAGGCTCCACTTCGCCGGCACGCCCCTGCCCTTGACATCGATCACTTTCAGGGTGCGTTGCAGGGCCAGCCGGTCCTGCTGCAGACGGTTGGCCTTTTCCAGATCGGCAATTTTCAGCAGCGGATCACTGCGTTTGGCCTGCTGCTCAAGGGCATACTGTGTTTCTTCATCCAGGCGATTCATTTCGCTGCGGATATTGTTGCCGGCCTGGGCGCGATCGAGCACGGCCAGTGCATACCAGGTGAGATCTGCACTGTTCTGCCATTGCTCGGCAATGCGCGCGCCCTGTATCATCTTGTCGGTATGCAGGTTAACCGCGCTGTTGATGCGCTGGCGTTTCTGCACGGTTTCCTCGCCACCACGCTGCTGTGTTTGCACATCGGAGGTCGTGGTTGAAACCTCGCGCACGCGCACCTCGAATATTTTCGCCAGATTGGACAGCGCTCTGGCCTTGGCCTGCTCGGGGTTCGCGGCCGCACCGGTGGCCGACATGTATTTAAAATCAGGATACATATCGGGTTCGCCCTGCAGCCATTGCGGTTTGTCACTGCTCATGACCGCGGTCGACTGCATACAGGCAGCAAGCAACAAAACGGTCAACAGGGTATTGATTCTGAAAAGGGTCTTCATGTTGATTGCGCTCCTGGCCGTTTATTTTGACACTTTCAGTTTGGGTAACCGGGGTACAGGCGTATTCCAGTGCTTGATCAGGAAACTGATTTTGCCCGGTCGAATCCGCACCTTGTCTTTTATCTCATCGACCGTGCGTCCGGCGGCATTTCGCATTTCTATCCTTACTTCATGCTCACCGGCCGGCAGACTGATACGCTGCAGCTGTATGGCCTGCGGCAGGGTACTCCAGCTGCGGGTGTCGGCACGTTCGGTGGCAATATTGGTGACCGTCATCAACAGGCCGGCCAGTGAGCCCTGGTCGTTGGCCGCCTTCTGCGTATTGTACTTGACCACCGCTCGCGCCATGGCCCTGGCCATTATCCCCGGCATGGCCTGCTCCAGGGAATAGCGTGCCAGGGCATCGACATTCTCTACCGTATCCATGGGAAACTGACGGCCGGCAACATCGATCACCGGCTGGCGCAAGGGCTGCGGCTTGCCTGCATAAGTGGGGAAGGCAACACGCAGGTTCTGCTGCACCTCGGGTGAGTAAAGATAGACCGCCGTCTCGCTGCGTATGGGCGCCAGGCCATTGTTCAGGATAACCACCAGATCGCCATTATTGGCCCTGGCATCCGGTTTGAAGTTCTGCATACCAAATGTCTTCGCATAGCGCCGGTATTCATCACGCAGACCCATTTTTGCCAGCATGCGTAGCAGGTCCTTTTTCAGGGACTCCGGCGCAGGTGGATAGGGCCTGCCTGTATCACCGCTGTAGAGGGTATAGGCCTGGCGATAGGACACCAGCGCCTGATCATACTCGCCAAGCGCCTCGTAGATAATGCCCTCAAGGTATCGCAGAAAAGGATCATCCTCGGGCTTGTCGCCCCACTCCTTCATTTTTACGTCGGCCTGCAGCATTTCCACGCGCGCGGCATCGAAATCACCCATCTCGATGTAGTTCATCGCCATATAGGCATGCAGCAGCAACTGCTCGTAGCGGTCACCGACATAGGAGCGCATGGTTTCATTGACCGTCACCGAGGCCAGGTTTTCCGTCACACTGATACCGTAAAGCCGGTCGATTTCCTGCTTGGCCGCCTCGAATGCCCGGTTACTGCCCTCGTAGTCCCCGGTCATGCGGCGCAGCATGCCCTTGTCCAGTGAAGGCAGCACGTCTTTGTTCTCGGGGTCGATCTCCTCGGCCATACTCAACGCGACTTCCGGATGCCCGGTCGTCAGGCCATCACGCATGGATGTTGCGCGCTGGTTGTAGCTGGCGCAGGACTGCAGCAGCAGGCCGGCGACAAGCAGGCAAACGATTTTGATCCAGGTGGTAGTTCCGCCCGGGCAGACTGGCGGTGACGAAAACATCCGGCTATTCCCTAACATAAACTCTTCTGCAGATAGTAGTGATGACAACAGGCGCAAATATAATGCTGCTGTTCAGCTTGAGCTCAGAAAAACGGCCTGCTTGACACAGGCCGTTTTGATAACTGGCAGTCCTTTACAGGCGAAAGCCGCTTTTCTCGATAGTCTTCTTGATCTTCTTCTGGCCGACCCATACCTTGCGGTTGGTGCCCAGCTCGATCAGGGTCAGGTCAATCTGGTAGTAACGCGCCTGCTCACCGTCGATAGCATCGATAATGGTATTGATAGAACCCTGCAACATAAAGTCCGCACCGACTTCCTGCCCCATGGCCTTGCGGGTTTCCTCGGAAGCATTCAGATCCTGGTCCTTGACTTCGCTGCGCACTTCCTTGCGGTCTTCGGCGGAAGCCACGAACTCGACCTCGCCGGAATTAATCAGTTCACGCTCCATGTCTGCAATAAAGGTACGCGTATTGATGTGCTCGTGGCTCAGGTTGCGCACGGTGCCGACAATAACCGTTGGTTGACGGCCGTGCTTGCTGGTGAATTTCGGCAGCCAGTTACGTGACAGCACATCGCGAATCATCTCTTCGGCAACCAGACGCGAATCCGTGTCATTCCAGTTACCGCTAAGATCGGTCACCGTATCGGACTCGACCCGTGTGACTTTCTGCCCGCCACAGGCCGCCAGTGTCAACATTAAACCAAACAGGATAAAGAGCCGGTTTAATTTCAGTGCAGATGATTTCATTCTTGCAAGTCTCCTTGTTGTTATTTCCCGAACAGTACTATCCAGGAATCTGTTATGTCGAAAAAGCATCGTTCAAATATAGACTGTTTTATATCACTAAGACTGCATGCTTGCCAGTTTAAAAACAGCTTTAGGGGAAAAAACCGGCATTTAGCCTGAAAACGCCTGCCCTGCCCACCCTGACCTGACTTGCACTTGTTAAAAACAGCAGGTATGGTCGCGCCATGAACACGATTGATACCTTGCTTCATGCCCGCTGGCTGATACCGGTCGATGGCGAACAGCGCTGCCTGGAAAACCACAGCATCGCAATCGATGGCGGCAGGATTGCCGATATTCTGCCACGCGAGCAGGCCGAAAGCAGATACCAGGCACGCGCCAGCCATGATTTTGCGCAGCACGCCCTGATACCGGGACTGATCAACAGCCACACGCATGCCGCCATGAGCCTGTTCCGCGGCCTGGCCGACGACCTGGCGTTGATGGACTGGCTGGAAAATCATATCTGGCCCGCCGAGGCCAGACATGTCAATGAAGCCTTTGTACAGACAGGCACCGAACTGGCCATTGCCGAAATGCTGCGCAGCGGCACCACCTGCTTCAATGATATGTATTTCTTCCCCGATATCAGCGCCCACGTCGCTGCCGAGGCCGGCATGCGCGCCAGTATCGGTCTTATCCTGATCGACTTTCCCACGGTATGGGCCAATAACAGTGAGGAATACATCAACAAGGGGCTGGCCGTGTTCGACCACTACAAGGGCCACGAACTGATTCGCACCGCCTTTGCCCCCCACGCGCCCTACACGGTTTCCGATGCCCCCCTGAAACAGGTGCGCACCCTGGCCGATGAACTGGAACTGGGCGTGCATATACACCTGCATGAGACCGCTTTTGAAGTCAGCGAAGCGGAAAAGAATACCGGCAGGCGTCCGCTGGCCCGGCTGGCCGAACTCGGCCTGCTCAGTCCCTCCCTGCAGGCCGTGCATATGACCCAGCTCAATGACGATGAAATCACCCTGCTGGCCGAAAGCGGCAGCCATGTCATCCATTGCCCCAAATCCAATATGAAACTGGCCAGCGGCATCTGCCCGGTCAATGCACTTATGAAGGCGGGCGTGAATGTCGCCCTGGGCACGGACAGCAGCGCCAGCAACAACAGCCTGGACATGTTCAGCGAAATGAACAGCGCCGCGCTGCTGGCAAAAGTCAGCAACGGTGATGCCACCGCGCTGAGCGCGGAGCAGGCTCTGCAGATGGCAACCATCAATGGCGCCCGCGCTCTGGGCATGGAAGATATTACCGGCTCGCTGGAAGTCGGAAAATTTGCCGATATTGTTGCGGTAAATTTCGATACAATAGAAACCCAGCCGGTTTATGACCCGCTGTCACATCTGGTCTACAGTTGTTCCCGTGAACAGGTAACCGATGTCTGGATTGCCGGTAAGCCACGACTGAGCAAGCGGGTGCTGAACGGCATCGACGAAAACCGCCTGATCCAGGAATGCCAAAAAATAACAGACGATATAAGCTGAATTATCAATATATTACAATAATATATTAATCCTGTTTATCACTAAAGACATTCGCCAAAAACCGACCGCATACAACTTAATCGATAAAAACTCATGCCTCATACCGCCGACAAAGCCGCCAATATCGACCCGACCGAAATCCGCAAATTTGAAGACCTCGCCTCGCGCTGGTGGGATGAAAAAGGTGAATTCAAACCCCTGCACGAAATGAACCCGATACGTCTGAGCTTTATCAATAGCGGCTCACCACTGTCCGGCAGCAAGACCTGCGATGTCGGTTGCGGTGGCGGCATTCTCAGTGAAAGCATGGCGAAAGCCGGCGCCGAGGTAACCGGTATCGATATGGGCAAGGCACCGCTGTCCGTCGCCCGCCTGCATGCACTGGAAAGTGAACTGGACATTGATTACCAGCAGACTACCGTGGAAGACTTTGCTGCAGAAAACCCCGGCCGGTTTGACGTGGTCACCTGCATGGAAATGCTGGAGCACGTGCCCGACCCTTCCTCGATTATCCGTGCCTGCCATGACCTGCTCAAACCCGGCGGCTCGGCCTATTTTTCCACCATCAACCGCAATCCCAAGGCCTACCTGTTCGCCATTGTCGGTGCCGAGTACGTCATGAAGATGCTGCCGCGTGGCACCCACGATTACGCCCGCTTTATCCGCCCCTCCGAACTCGATGCATGGGCGCGCGACAGCGGCCTGAAACTGACCGGCATCAAGGGCGTCAGCTATAACCCGTTTACCGGCCTGTTCAGCCTGTCTTCGGATGTCGATATCAACTATATGGTGCACTATACCCGCCCCGTCGAATAATCGGGACAGGATAATCCGGGAATGACAAAGGCATGACTGACAAAACCGAGCCGCCGGTACGCACCGTACTGTTTGACCTCGACGGCACCCTGATCGACACGGCGCCCGATATGGCCGCGGCACTGGACATTCTCTGCCGCGAGGAAGGTATCGAGCCGCTACCCTTTGCGCGTGTTCGGCCCGTGGTATCCAATGGCAGTATCGCCCTGGTGAAACTGGCCTTTGGTGATGAACTTGACGATGCCACCCTGGAGCGTTTGAAACAACGCTACCTTGAGATTTACCAGCAGCACCTTGCGGTGCATTCGAAACTGTTCGAGGAAATGGATACACTGCTGAAAGCCCTGGAGGAGCAGAACATACAATGGGGCGTGGTGACCAATAAACCCGGCTGGCTCACCGAACCGCTGCTGGCGGCGCTGAAACTGGATGAGCGCGCCGCCTGTATCGTCAGCTCTGACTCCACGAAAAACCGCAAACCCCATCCCGAACCCATGTACTACGCCTGCAGGTTGACCGGCAGCGAACCGGCACAGTGCGTCTATGTGGGTGATGCCCGGCGCGATATCGAGGCGGGCCAGAATGCCGGCATGCGCACCATCGTAGCCGCCTATGGCTATATTCCCGAAGATGAGAAGACCGCCAGCTGGCAGGCCGATCATTCTGTTAACAGCCCTGGTGAGCTTTTACACCTTATTATTCCCTGAATCTTTTTAGCGCACACCCTGGTCTGACCGGACACCGGAAAACAGTACCCGGCCGTGATCGATTTGATTTTTCAGACAGAAAGCTTAGAAAATCACATAAACACCCTGAAAATCAAAGCCATATCCGTCTTTTTGAGCTGATCAAGCCGGTATGTCTGTGATTTTTATCAACCCTGGCCAGTCCTGACAGCAACGCAACTTTTCTATTTCAGACAAACACTTACCCTCTATCTGCAGGTTCGAATAAAACTCGACAAATTACAGATAATGGGGGTAAAATTCGCGCCACTCGATTTTTGCCCTGAACACTAACCGCTACAGCATTAATGCCCGCCGGCACTGCTCTGGCCAAGGACACCCAAGATTATGTCTGATGAAAAAAAACCGCTGCCTGTGAAGAAAATTGTCGCGGGTATAGTCTTTGCTATTCTTGCCTTTTATCTGTCCACGGTAACCCCCAGTATTGAAGTTGCCTGGGTAACGACGGTACTGGTATTAACCATTTACCTGTTTGCCTTTGAAGTGGTCGATGTCGATGTCGCCGCCATCACCATTATGGTACTGCTGGGCCTGACCACCCTGCTGGCGCCAATTATGGGTTTGTCAGAAGGACTGGTCAGCACCGACCATATCTTTGACGGTTTCTCCAGTAATGCGGTGATGTCGATTATCGCGGTGATGATTATCGGCGCCGGTCTCGACAAGACAGGACTGATGTCCAAGGTCGCTGCCTTTATTCTGAAAATCGGCGGCACCACCGAAACCCGTATTATTCCGATTATCTCCGGCACCGTGGCCTTTATCTCATCCTTTATGCAGAATGTCGGCGCTACCGCCCTGTTCCTGCCGGTGGTCAGCCGTATCTCCGCACGCTCAGGACTGCCGATGTCACGCCTGCTCATGCCCATGGGTTTCTGCGCCATCCTCGGCGGCACCGTCACCATGGTCGGCTCCTCCCCGCTGATTCTGCTCAACGACCTGATCCTGACATCCAATGTGGCACTGCCGGAAAGTCAGCAGATGCAGACCTGGTCCCTGTTCTCGGTGACCCCGGTTGGTGTCGCCCTGGTCGCAACCGGCATCCTCTATTTTGTATTGATGGGTCGTTTCGTTTTACCCAAGAGCAGTGGCGAAGGCTCTACCCCCGGCAATACGGTTGATTACTTCAAGGACATCTATGGACTGGACTACGAACTGTTCGAGGTTGAAGTGCCTGCCAACAGCAAGCTGGTTGGCAAAATGCTGGATGATGTTGAACACGATGAGCGCATCCGTATTATCGCCGTCCATGCCGGCGCCGACGACTACCGCGTCGGACCGGGGGGACTGGCACGCGATACCGGCATACAGGCCAACAGTGTTCTTGGCATTCTGTCCGCACCAAAAAACCTGCTCAACTTCGTTGAGAAATACGGCCTGGAGCTGCGCAGCGAACTGCAGACCTTTGCCGATGCCCTGTCCAGCAGCAAATCCGGTATTGCCGACATTGTTATCCCGCCAGGCTCCAGCCTGATCGGCAAGTCGGCACGTGACCTGTGGATGCGCAAAACCTATGGTATCGCCATGGTCGCACTGCACCGCGACGGCAAAACCCTGCGCGAAGGTGATGATATCCGCAACCTGCCGCTGGAAGCCGGTGACACCCTGGTGGTTCACACGTCCTGGGACGCACTGGCGCGCTTGCAGAAAGACAAGAACTTCGTCGTGGTTACGACCGAATTCCCGCACGAGGAAACCCGCCCGCACAAGGTTGCCTGGGCCGGCCTGTTTTTTGCCATTGCCCTGGGCATGGTACTGTTTACCGATCTGCGCCTGTCCATAGCCCTGCTCACCGGCGCCATCGGCATGGTCCTCTCCGGCGTGCTGAATATCGACGAGGCCTATGAGGCCGTTTCCTGGAAGACCGTTTTCCTGCTGGCCAGCCTGATTCCGCTGGGCCTTGCCGTGGAAACCACGGGCACCGCCCGCTGGATCGCCGAGCAGACACTGTCCGTGGTCGGCGACCAGCCGGTCTGGGTGATTCAGTTTGCGGTTGCCGCCCTGGCCACCTTCTTTACCCTGGTCATGTCCAATGTCGGCGCAACCGTGCTGCTGGTGCCACTGGCTGTTAATATTGCGCTGGGTGTTGAAGGCGCCGATCCGGCAATCTTTGCGCTGACCGTGGCCATTGCCACCTCAAACTCCTTCCTGATCCCGACCCATCAGGTTAATGCCCTGATTATGGGGCCGGGTGGTTACCGCGTTGCCGACTTTATGAAGGCCGGCGGTATTATGACAATCCTGTTCCTGATCGTCTCCATGGCTGTCATGAACCTTATCTTCTAGGCAAGCGGTGAAAACAATGTCCCCTAAAAACCTTACCCTGTTCCTCATAGCCATGCTGTCGCCGGCACTGGCGCTGGCCTCCGGCGAAGCCGGCTTGCATGAGCCCATGGATCTGACAAACAGTGCAATCGGCTTTACCGCCATTGCCTTCTTCGTTGTTGCCTATGCCCTGGTCATGGCCGAGGAGTTTATCCACCTGCGCAAGTCCAAGCCGGTAATTATTGCCGCCGGCCTGATCTGGGGCATGATTGGCTGGTACTACGCCAGTCATGGTATGCCGCATACGGCCGAGGCCGCCGTCCGCCACAATCTGCTGGAATATGCCGAACTGATGCTGTTCCTGCTGGTAGCCATGACCTATGTCAATGCCATGGAAGAGCGCCGCGTGTTCGATGCCCTGCGTTCCTGGCTGATCAGCAGAGGTTTCGGTTTTCGCACCCTGTTCTGGCTGACCGGCATTCTTGCCTTCTTTATCTCACCGGTGGCCGATAACCTGACCACCGCCCTGCTGATGTGTGCCGTGGTACTGGCCGTGGGTGGCGACAATTCAAAGTTTGTTACCCTGGCCTGCATCAATATCGTGGTCGCGGCCAATGCCGGTGGCGCCTTCTCGCCCTTCGGCGATATCACAACGCTGATGGTATGGCAGAAAGGTATTGTTGAATTCTGGACCTTCTTCGCCCTCTTCGTCCCTTCCGTTGTCAACTTCGTTGTACCCGGCCTGATCATGCATTTTGCCGTACCCGATGAAAAACCCAGTGTACTCGACGAAGCAGTGCACATGCACCGTGGCGCCAAACGCATTGTTGCCCTCTTCCTGTTGACCATTGTCACTGCCGTCAGCTTCCATAACTTCCTGGGTTTACCGCCGGTTATCGGTATGCTGACAGGCCTGGGCTATCTGCAGTTCTTCGGTTTTTACCTGAAGAAAACCCACCACAAATTCACGCCTGAAGCCGACGACAATGCTGAACAGCTGGGCAATGTGGTTGCCTTCGATGTATTCAAGCCGGTCGCGCGGGCGGAGTGGGACACTCTGCTGTTCTTCTACGGCGTTGTGCTGTGTGTCGGCGGCCTGGGTTTTCTCGGTTACCTGGCCATGATCTCCGAGGCCATGTACACCGGCTGGGGAGCGACAAACGCGAATATCGCCGTTGGCGTGCTTTCGGCCATCGTTGACAATATCCCGGTCATGTTTGCCGTACTGACGATGAACCCGGACATGCCCACCGGCCAGTGGCTGCTGGTTACCCTGACCGCCGGTGTCGGCGGCTCACTGCTGTCTATCGGCTCTGCCGCGGGCGTTGCCCTGATGGGTCAGGCACGTGGCAAGTACACCTTCTTCGGCCACCTGAAATGGACACCGGCGATTGCAGCCGGCTATATTGCCAGTATTGCCGTTCATATGTGGATTAACCAGGCGTATTTCTAAAAGCATCTCCCCCTGCAAGATGCAGGGGCCTGGGTCACAGACGTACGCACTGCTGCGGGCACTGGTCTATTGCCGCTTGCCTGCCGCTTTCATCCGAAGATAACGCTGATAGTCCGCTGGCCGGTCGATATCCCAGCTGCAGGCAAGTTCGCGAAAGCCTATGGCGTTTTCTGCCAGCCGTTGCCGGCTTTGCTGCAGCACGCTGTCAGTGCCCCAGGGAATATTCTCAAACAGACAATCATAAACCCGGTTAAGGCCGATCAGGACATAGCCGCCATCTTCTGCCGGCACAAACACCACATCCGTGTCCTGCTGCAGCGCCACAATCGCCTGCTCGATAGCATCCATCCCCAGCGCCGGCGCATCGGTGCCGACAATTATGCAGTGTTCGCAGGTCTCCAGCGCCCGTGTGGCACCCTGCTGCATGCGCCTGCCAAGGTCATCACCGACCTGAGGTGCAAGCGCAACGCCATATCGCTGTCGACATTGCTGAAAAAAATCATGCGTGGTGTCCGGCGCGCACATCAGTGTTATATGGCACAAAGCGGCCTCGGCAAGCTGCTGCAGTCGTCTCTCCAGCAGTTCAGTATGCAACGCCGTTGCGGTCTCGACACCGATATCAGGGATCAGGCGGGTATTGACCTGCCCGGCAACCGGTGCCTTTGCGTACACCAGAATCATGGCATCCGGGTATTGCATCAGCGATACATCCTGCTCAGCCTGGCGGGTGAAACCCCGAGAAAATACAGCAGGCGCAGCTTCCACATCAGCAGTACGGTGGAGACCACTCCGTTTTGTTCCCAGCGACGACTGGAGGTGATTACCGCCGGTTTAAGACAGACAGGTCTGGCCTGGCGGCGCAGCAGGCGACTGAGTGCCACATCTTCCATTAACGGTATTTCCGGAAAACCACCCAGCCGGTGAAACAGCTGTGCCTGAATAAAAATGGCCTGGTCGCCCGTCGCTATGCCGGATAACCGCGAACGCAGGTTGATCAGTGACTCAATAATACGAAAAACCGGCCTGTGGCCGGACAGCCTTACATCAAAGCGCCCCCAGTGATGACCGGCTTCGCAGACAGACTGAATCAGTGCCAGCGCATTGTCCGGCAACCGGGTATCGGCATGCAGAAACAGGAGAACATCGCCGCTGGCAATCTGTGCGCCGCTGTTCATCTGATGTGCACGCCCCGGCCTGCTGACAATCACCTGGTCGGCCGCCTGTTGTGCCAGCATCAGGCTGTTATCATGACTGCCGCCATCGACCACGACAACTTCATGGCCCTGCTGTCGGTACCTCTGCAGACCTTGCAGACTATCAGGCAGAGACGGCTCTTCATTGAGTACAGGAACAATAATAGAGATTGTTGGCGAGCCCGCAGTCATTGATATAAAACAGTGCCTGACTAGACCAGTGCGCCCCCGCAGCTGCTGCCCATACCTGCGGTACAGCCGTAGCAGTGATCCATAATTGCGATATCCAGCCCATTGAAGTCGGTCTGTGCCAGATCACGCAGGTGCACCTTTCCGGATGACAGACCCGCGGGCAGACCAAGAATCTGGTTAAAGTCGCAATCGTAGACATAGCCCTGCCAGTCAACACTCAGGGTCGTGCGACACATCACTGCAGGCAGGCTTTTCTCATTATAGGTGGATTTAAGCAGTTGCATGTATTCCTCGAACTGCCCTTTCGATAGCAGGGTGCTGCCAAAACGTTTTATCGGCATATTGGTAATGGTAAAAAGATTATTGAACAGGATGCCATAATCCCTGCGCAGTTTTTCCTTGTAATCCTGCTCCAGCTGCTGCTGCGGCGGTGGCAGGTTGATACCCTGCG
The DNA here is from genome assembly GCA_011051475.1 of Gammaproteobacteria bacterium. Lineage (GTDB taxonomy): Bacteria > Pseudomonadota > Gammaproteobacteria > SZUA-229 > SZUA-229. The sequence goes on along the minus strand of DRLE01000042.1, from coordinate 2,401 downwards.
GGTTGTAGACCAGGTTAAGCAACAGCGCCTCATCCGTGCCGTAACCCAGGCGATTCAGCAACTGTAATGCCCTGATGCTTTGTCCGAAAACCCCCTTGCCACGCTGGGCATCGACATTTTCTTCAAGATAACAGGGCATGGAAGCGACGATTTCCACCTGCTGCGCGGCAAGGAATGCAGCCATGTCCCGATAGTCTTCCTCCATCAGCACGGTCAGATTACAGCGGTCGATGACATGCACGCCCATATCACGGGCCTCTTCGACCAGGCGCATAAACGCTGGATTCATCTCCGGCGCACCGCCGGTCAGATCCAGTCTTTGCACGCCACTATCACGCAGAAAATCCAGCACCTGCTGTATCGTTTCAGCGCTCATGATTTCTCTGCGCCGGGGACTGGCGTCAACATGACAGTGCAGGCATTGCTGGTTACAGAGATACCCCAGGTTTACCTGCAGGGTGACAAGCGCTGCACGCCTGATAGGAGGAAAGTCGGTTTTAACCAGTAGCGGAAAAGTATCTTTCATTGTTATTATAAGGCACGGATGTATTAGCCTCGACGGACATATTCACGAATCATATTTTAATGACAGCAAACAGACAGGTTTTGTTCAGAACAGACGAAAAAAAGGCCGGCATTAACCGGCCTTTATTCATATACAGACAGTCTGTCTATAACACCTTTCCCATGAGAGCAAAGGATTTCACAAAAGCGGAAGCCAGGCTCGGGTCCTTGATCATGGTGGCATAATCACCTTTGACAAAACGCAGCTTGCGCGAGGTATAGGCAATACCCAGTTTCATCAGCCCGGGCGGTTTTACTATCAGAGACAGCCAGTCATCTTTTGTCGCACGGATATCCCACTTGATATCGTCGGTTGCAGCCTCATTGACGGCAGTCACCAGGCCGTTGCTGATCGTCATAATAAACTGCGGCCTGTCAACGTCAGGAAAACCGAAGGCTACGACGGAGTTGAAACCGGCGCGCTGCAGTGACGTGGTGATCTCTTCATCATTATTCCATGCATCCATGTATGCTTTTGCCCATTCATCAGAAAATAAATCTGCCATTGAGTAAGTCCTGTTTTTTTAGAGTTTTGTTACTGGTAATGCGAGTTTCTACGAAAAATTTGATTTTGTCAAAAGATTCAGTAACTTCCGACCCGTTACATATATACATTCTAATCTTTCAACAGGCAGATTCATGTCTGAAAAGGGTTCAAAACACCTGCAAGCAGGTGCTTTTCCCTGAAATTCTCAAATTAAATATAGTTTTTAACCCAGTTTTTAATATCTGCAGCCCCCATAGCCCCGGCCTGTCGTGCGACTTCCCGGCCATTTTTAAAAATCGCCAGGGTCGGAATACTGCGAATGCCGAACTGCCCGGCTATCTGCTGTTCGTCTTCCGTATTCAGCTTGGCCAGACGCACATAAGGCTCCAGTTCTGCAGCCGCCTGATCAAAGGCCGGCGCCATCATTTTGCAGGGACCACACCAGGGTGCCCAGAAATCCACCACAACCGGTATATCGTTGCGGCTGATATTCTTCTGGAAATTATCACTGTCCAGCTTCACCGGCTTGCCGGTAAACAGGGCCTTGTGGCACTTGCCACAGGCAGGCCCTGCTGTCAGTTTTTCTGCAGGGATGCGGTTGATAGCCGCACAGTGCGGGCACACGATATGTTTTGTTTCGCTCATTATTTTTATCCATTAAATCAGTTAGTTATTCATGGACAATATGGGCATATCCAGAAACTTCAAGACCTTCTTCAGGTCACTACCGCCATAAACACACTCAGCAAATATGCCGGTCAAACGATTGGCGCAGATTGTCAATAAACAGAGCAGGCCTGTCTTTATTCTATAAGCGGATAAACGAAACGGAGGTTTATATGTTCAACGCCTATAAAAAACAAAGCAATGCCCTGGAGACTTTCAGAATAAAGGCCCACCTGCGTAGCTATGTAAAAGACCCTGTTATTGTTGATGATGATCTGATGCAGGAAGCCGTTGAAAAGCTGAAAAAGCTGCCCTATGAGCGCAGGGATCCGGCTGGCAATATCGCGATCGAACTGCTGCTTGATGGTTACCGTCGCGGACACTTCCACTATGAAGACCTGACCGAGGAAGGTAGCCGGCTGGTGCGCGATCGCAAATATCGCCGGCATCACGGCCTGACGGAACGCATACAGCCCGCGCAGATGCTGAAAAACCATTATTTGCAGTTTTCATAAAGCCAAAGCCGGATTTATCCTGCAATGGCCACCTTGCGATGGTGATGAGTGGAAGGGACTCCATACTCTCTGCAATAAAAAAGCCCCGGTAGAACGGGGCTTTTTTATATATGGCGGAAGAGGAGGGATTCGAACCCTCGGTGGGCGTAAACCCACGCCAGTTTTCAAG
>DRLE01000041.1 GCA_011051475.1 Gammaproteobacteria bacterium | reverse complement strand
CGTCACGTTCGATGCCCAGCTCTTCACCAAAGAGCCTGTCGCTGTTGGGTTTGCGCCCGACCGCCACCACCAGCCTGTCGAAGATCTCCGTCTGTTCACCTTTCGGGCCTTCGTAAACGACATGCACCTTGCGTTTTTTCACCTCGGCTGAAACCAGGCGGGCATTCAGGCGGATATCCAGGCCCTGTTTGGCATAACTGCGTCTGGCCAGGGCGGCGATCTTTTTGTCCGCCACGGGAAGAAAATCGGGCATGGCTTCCAGCAGCACTACTTCGGCGCCCAGGCGCGACCAGACACTACCCAGTTCCAGGCCGATGGCACCGGCGCCGATAATGCCCAGACGCGCCGGCACGGCATCCATTTCCAGCGCGGCGGCCGAGTCCAGAATATAGCCGTCCGTCAGCTTTGCCTGCGGCAGGCGCACGGGCGAGGAGCCGGTGGCGATAATTATATTGTCCGCATTCAGGCTGTCGACCACTTTATGGGTTTTGCGCTCGCTGACCTCGATACTGTTGATGGAATCCAGGTGCGCGCGCCCGTATATGCGCTCGACGCCATTGGCCTTGAGCAGCATGTCCACACCACCGCACAGGTCGGACACGACCTGCTGTTTTCTGGCCTGCATGGCCTTTACGTCGATCTTTACCGCACCGGTAGCAATGCCGTGCGCATCCATGCCCTGTTTCGCCTGATGGTAGAGGTGGGAGGATTCAAGCAGCGCCTTGGAAGGAATACAGCCCACGTTCAGGCAGGTGCCGCCCAGCGACGGCCTGCCCTCGTGGTCGGTCCATTCATCGATACATACCGTTTTCAGCCCGTTCTGGGCGCAACGAATGGCGGCAACATAACCGCCGGGGCCACCGCCGATAACGGCGACATCCCAGGTTTTGCGTTTGGCCCTGGCTGCTTTTTTTGCCGTCGATTTTTTTGTGCCAGCCATAATCATACCCCCAGCAGGATACGTGAAGGATCTTCCAGCAACTGCTTGATGGTCACCAGAAACTGTACCGCGCTTTTGCCGTCGATAAGGCGGTGGTCATAGGACAGCGCCAGGTACATTACCGGCAGCGCGACGATTTCGCCATCGACCACCATGGCGCGCTCGGTAATATTATGCATGCCGAGAATCGCGCTTTGCGGCGGGTTGATAATCGGTGTCGACAGCATGGAACCGAAGACACCGCCATTGGAAATGGTAAAGGTGCCGCCGGTAATATCCTCGATGGCCAGGCGATTGTCGCGCGCCCTTTCGGCGAAATCGATAATACCCTTTTCAATATCGGCAATGCTCATAATGTCGGCATCGCGCAGTATCGGCACCACCAGGCCATTGGGCCCGGATACCGCCACACCGATATCGTAATAACCGTGATAGACAATATCGTTACCATCAATGGAGGCATTGACCTCCGGGAAGCGCTTCAGGGCCTCAACACTGGCCTGCACGAAGAAGGACATCAGACCCAGGCGCACGCCGAATTTTTTCTCGAAGGCCTCGCGGTATTTTTTGCGCAGCTCCATGACGGGCTTCATATTCACTTCATTGAAGGTGGTGAGCATGGCGGCTTCATGCTGTGACTGCAGCAGGCGCTCGGCAATACGCGCGCGCAGACGGGTCATGGGCACGCGGCGTTCGAGGCGCTGGCTTTCATCGATAACGGGCGCTGCTGTGAAAGCGGCAGTCGATGTCGATGCCTGTACCCGTTCACCCGAAGATGCGGCAGGCGCGGTTTCAGCCGCCGGCCGGGCCGGTGTTTCTTCCACGCCCCGGTTTTCCTGACGGTGCTTGAGATAGTCTTCCACATCCTGTTTCAGAATGCGACCGTTCTTGCCGCTGCCCTTTATCTGCGTGGCATCGATATTGTTTTCCGCGATCAGTTTTCTCACCGAAGGGCTCATGGCGCCGACAGGGACAGCCCTGTTCTCCTGCCGCGGTTTGTCAGTGCTTTCCTGCGGCTGCGGCTTTTCCGCGGGTGCGCTCGCGGAAACATCCGCGCTGTCATCCAGCACCGCCAGTACCTGACCGGCAGTAACGGTATCCCCCACCTGGTGACGGATTTCCCTGATAATGCCGGACTTCACCACCGGCACCTCAAGAATAACCTTGTCGGTTTCCAGATCCAGCAGCACCTCGTCGGCCTGTATGCTGTCGCCTACCTGTTTGTACCAGCTGGCGATAGTGGCATCGGCCACGGACTCGGGAAGCTCGGGTACTTTTATTTCAATACTCATTTATGTTTTCCATTATTTCTCACCAGCCTGAGTGGCGCTTACTGAACCCCGTCATTGCGAGCCCTGGCGAAGCAATCTGGTTAAGGCAGCTGCCAGGCGAGATAATGACGCTGATGCTCGTAATAACATGCCTGATGCAGACCGGATACCCTCTCGTTTAATTATATTCTATGTTGCAATATTCAGCGCCTGATCGATAATCGCCTGCTGCTGGCGCGCATGCAGTTTTGCCGAACCTACCGCCGGCGCGGCCGATGGTTCGCGGCCGATATATGACAGCTGCCAGCGCGGGTCGATAAAGGCCGGAATACGCAGCTTGCTGAAATCCCAGGCGCCCTGGTTTTTCGGCTCCTCCTGGCACCAGACCAGCTCGTTGGTCTGCTTGTACTGCTTCAGCAGGGCATCGAGCTGCTCACCCGGGAAGGGGTAGATCTGCTCGACGCGCAGCAGGGCGATGTCGGTAATGCGGTTGAGGCGGCGCGCTTCCAGCAGCTCATAATATATCTTGCCACTGCAGATAATAACGCGCCTGACCTGTTTCGGCTCGATTTCATCCAGTTCCGGCAACACGCGCTGAAAACCACCCTGGGTGATTTCCTCCAGGGTGCTGGTGCACAGCTTGTGGCGCAACAGGCTTTTCGGGGTCATTACGATAAGCGGCTTGCGGCAGTTGCGAATCATCTGCCGGCGCAGCAGATGAAACATCTGTGCCGGTGTGCTGGGCACGCAGACCTGCATATTATGCACCGCGCACAACTGCAGATAACGCTCGATGCGCGCGGAGGAATGCTCCGCCCCCTGGCCTTCGTAACCGTGCGGCAGCAGCATGACCAGGCCGCTGAAACGCCCCCACTTGTGCTCACCGGAGGAAATAAACTGGTCGATCACCACCTGCGCGCCATTGGCGAAATCACCGAACTGCGCTTCCCACAGCACCAGGGTTTTGGGCTCGGTGGTGGAAAAACCGTATTCGAAGGCCAGCACCGCCAGCTCGGACAGCAGGGAGTCAAATACCCGGAAATTACTGTCATCACTGCCCAGCTCGCGCAGCGGCACATAGGAGCTGCCGTCATCCTGATTGTGCAGCACCGCGTGGCGATGAAAGAAAGTGCCGCGGCCACTGTCCTGACCGGACAGGCGCACGGAAAAACCTTCTTTCATCAGGGTACCGTAGGCCAGCAGCTCGGCAAAGCCCCAGTCGACGGCAAGCGCGCCGGCGGTCATTTTCTCACGGTCGCTGACAATTTTTTCCACGCGCGGATGCAGGCGGAAACCCTCGGGTATACTATTGATAGCATGGCCGACATCACGCACGGTCTGCAGCGTCACCGTGGTGTCAACATCGTCGATAATGGATGCCGTCACGTATTGCTGCCATTTTACGTGCGTGGACATGTCCGCTTTCGACTCGGGCAACTTGTAGGGCACGATACAGGCGCCGGATTCAAGAATCTCGCGGGTGGCCTGCACCATAGTATCGACCTGTTCCTGCGTCAGTACACCCTCGTTCACCAGTCGCCTTGCATACAGGGCGCGCGTGGTCTCCAGAGCGCGGATTTTTTTGTACATCATCGGCTGCGTTACCGATGGCTCGTCGGCCTCGTTATGGCCGTGACGGCGATAGCAGACCAGATCGATAACCACATCTTTTTTAAAGCGGTTGCGAAACTCCAGCGCCAGGCGGGTCACCATAACCAGCGCCTCGGGATCATCGCCGTTGACGTGAAAGATCGGCGCACCCACCATCTTGGCAATATCGGTACAGTAATAGGTCGAGCGCGCGTCCTGCTGCGCGCTGGTGGTAAAGCCGATCTGGTTGTTGATAACGATATGCACGGTGCCGTGGGTGAGAAAGCCACGCGACTGCGACATCTGCAGGGTTTCCATAACCACGCCCTGCCCCGAAAAGGCCGCGTCACCATGAATCTGCACGGGGATGACTTCATTGCCCTGGCGATCACCACGGCGCCACTGACGGGCGCGGGCCATGCCTTCGACCACGGGTGAGACGATTTCCAGGTGCGAGGGATTAAAGGCCAGCGCCAGGTGCACCGGCCCGCCCGGTGTTTGCATGTCGGAGGAAAAACCCAGGTGGTATTTTACGTCGCCGGCCTGTTCGCGCAGCTCCTTGGTGCCCTCGAACTCCTGGAAAAGTTCGGCCGGGGTCTTGCCCAGAATATTGACCAGCACATTCAACCGGCCACGGTGTGCCATGCCGATAACCACTTCCTTTATTTTTCTGCTACCGGCAAACTGCACCAGTTCGTCGAGCAGCGGAATCAGCGACTCGCCGCCCTCCAGGGAAAAACGTTTCTGTCCGACATAACGTGAATGCAGGTAGCGCTCCAGGCCTTCGGCATCGGTCAGCTGGCGCAGAATATTGATCCTCTCCTGCGCATCCAGGCCGGCATGACCGCGGGCGACTTCCAGACGCTGTTGCAGCCAGCGCTTTTCCATCGTCTCCATAATATGCATGTATTCCGTGCCGATGGTGCCGCAATAGGTCCGGCGCAGGGTATCGTAGATTTCTCTCAGGGTCAGGCTGCCGGGACCGGCCAGCGAACCGGTTTCGAAAACCGTATCCAGGTCTTTTTCAGACAGCCCGTGGTATTCCAGCTCAAGCTCGGCCACTTCCGATTCACGCCGGCCGCCCAGCGGGTTGATATCGGCAATCTGGTGACCGCGAAAACGGTAGGCATTGATCAGCTGCAGCACCTGTACCTGTTTGCGCTCATGATCGAAACTCAGTTGCGCGCGATAGCCCAGCTCGTGCTTGTGCCGGGCGTAGTCGATGAAATAGTCGTGGACTTCTTTCGGTGAAACCTCGTGGGCACCGTTGCCCTTGCGAGGCCTGGGCAGGGTATCGAAATACCGGCGCCAGTGCGGGTCCAGCTGTTCGGGATTATTCAGGTAGGTCTCGTACATGGACTCAAGCCAGGCAGCGCTGCCGCCATATACGGTCGAACTGTCCCACAGCTCCGTCATGCCGGGACGTGCTGAAGCCTTGTCAGTAACCCTGTCAGTAGCCCTGGCGGAAGCGTCGGGTTTGTCTGTTTGAGCCATTTTTCACCTTTAACAGGTACATTTATTATTATTTCCCTTGATATACCACTGATTGTAGATCCAGTTCACAGAAGTTGCCCGCTTTTGCACCGATAATAGTGGTTACAGTAAAACAAATACCGTAGCTTCAGACCGACAGACAATACTTATGTTGCATGAAATCCGCGCAATACGCCAGAACAACCGCAGCCTGCGCAGGCGCTGGTACCATGACCATGACATGGATCTTTTTGTCTGGTTACGCGAGGGCGAGCCTGTACGTTTTCAGCTCAGCTACGATCACTCCGGTGATGAAAAAATGGTTTGCTGGGACTACCATCACGGCGTCCGGCACTATCGGGTCGACAACGGCGAGCGCCCGGCCGGGCACTACAAGATGTCACCCGTACTCGTGGACGCCGATGACCACTTTAATCCCGAACAGCTGGCCAGGCAGTTTCTTGCCGCCAGCGAAAACATGCAGGCCTCGCTGGCCGACTTTATCTATGCACGACTCATGGCCTGCCCGTCGCAAAACCTGCACATTCAGGGCAAGGCAGGCCTGGCGGCCTCACAATGCAGACGGTAGAGATCACTCTGCTGCGCGCTGACGGCTTCAAGGAAAATCCCGATCGGCTCAAACAGGGGCGAAGGCAGCTGCCGGTAATCGAACCACTGCCAGCACAGACACTTGTCCGGCTCGCGCAGCTGCGGCTCTCCCGCCTCGCAGTCAGCGGAAACCATCAGCGTCAGGTAATCGTGCCCGCCAGCCTGAAACACCCTGTCGGTAAAGCCCAGCTGACGAGGGCCGCTTAAGCGCAGGCCGGTTTCCTCGAATACCTCGCGCGCAGCACAGGCGAACACGGCCTCGCCTTTTTCCAGATGCCCGCCGGGAAACTGCCAGCAATAACCGCCATCAGCCAGGGGGCGTTTGCCCAGCAGCAGACGGTGCTCACGCCAGATCAGTACACCAACGCCGATCAGCGGGCTGTATCTTGTGTTAGCGCTCACAGCGCACCGCCATGATCAGCCCTGCCGGCAAGCGGCATACCTTACTTGTTGCTTTTGTCACTTTGCTTTACTCTTCCACCCGGTAACATCAATGCCTGCTTAACCCCTTTGGAGAGAACAGATGTCAGAAACTGCCAGTCACTTTAGCATTCACAGCATGGAACTGGGACCAATGGAGAACTTTATCTACCTGATTCATGACCTGGCTACCGATACCGCGGCCATTGTCGACCCGGCCTGGGACGTGGAGCAAATGCTGGATTTCGCCGACGGCAGGGGTATAAAGATTACCGATATCCTGCTCACCCACAGCCACAATGATCATGTCAATGGCCTGCAGCAAACGCTGGAACGCAGTGATGCCCGCATTCATCTGCTCAAGCCCGAGGCGCAGTTCTGGGGCGCCGAGCTGGCCAGACCGGTACTGCACCACGGCGGCGACCGCCTGAAGCTGGGTGAAACAGAAATTGAAATCATGCACACCCCCGGCCATACCCCGGGATCGGCCTGTTTTCACGTCGGCGATGACCTGATTGCCGGCGATACCCTGTTTGTTTTCGGTTGCGGGCGCTGCGACCTGGCCGGCGGTGATCCGGAGGAAATGTTCCATACCCTGAAAAAAATAAAAACCGGCCTGCCGGGCAATACAATTGTACACCCCGGACACAACTACGCCCCGCAGTCACCGACTTCCAGCATGGAGGAGCAGCGCCAGGGCAATCCCTTCCTGCATTTCGACAGGGAAGAGGATTTCGTGAAATACCGCATGCAGGTGCATGACCGTATTCGTGAGACGCCGTATTATCCGGTTTCCAGGGAAGAAGCGCTGCGCTCCGTGCGCTGCGACCACGATTAGGGCCAGCCGGCCGTAAGCGCCGGAAAATGCTGCCTGGTGTCCAGGTTATACACAAGGCACAAGATATGGGATTTAGCCGCAAAAAAGTTTACTTGCGGAAAACTCTCCATCGGAAACCTTAACTAACGACCGCAAGTCGTTGTTATTTATGGTGTTTTATACAGCCCGCAATAAAATTACTCAGAGCAGGGTTATTGCTACGGTAAATCTTGGCCGGCAGGGGCAAAATTAATCCACAAAGTTATCCACAGGCCGAACGAACAAGCTGTGGGTAAATAGTAGTCCCGGGTGAAGGATGAAAACCGGGATAAATCAGTCCTGATCGGAGATATCCAGACCTTTCATATGCGTCTCATTGATACGCTTGAGCAGGAAGCGAAAAGGCACCATCTGCTCATGATACTGCTTCATCAGCGCAATAAACGGCAACTCGCCGGTGGCGAACTTATAGCTGCCGTCCTTCATGGATTCGTACATTTCCTTCAGCGTGGCTTCAATCTGGTCCACCAGCGGGCGGGCATCGGCCATGAATTCCTCATCAAATTCGATGGACTGGCGCAGGTCAAAGGTCTCATCAATCGCCTGATTGACCATATCGACATATTCTTCGATTGTACGGGCGCGTGGAATCTTGGTGTTGGGTAGCATAAAAAACCTCTTTAATCTCGTTGACGGCGTTTCCGCCCCTGGTACTGTGTTACCGATTGTACGATTTCGCTGTAAGGCAGGTTCTGCAGTGAACCGTATTTTTCCAGCGCCTGCGCCACCGTGGCCTGAACATTATCCACCCTCTCGGCCGATGCTTCACCGGCGGCGAGCTGCTGACGCAGACCGCGCAAACCACCTACCTGCACGCGAATTTCCATATTGTGCGGCAAGGGACCGTTAATATCATGCACCTTCAGCACAAATCGCGAGTTTTTACGTAGATTTTCCAGCAGTTCATGACAGATCGCAGATGATTCGCTGCTCTTGCAGGAGTAGCCTTCACGGTCAGCCAGCCAGAAATGCTTCGCCTGGTGGCATTTTGCCTGCTGATGCGTCAGTGCTTTTTCAAACACGCAGCGAACCGATGCCAGCTCATTGTAGGTCGACTTATACTCGCCTTCTTCCATGCACTGGCTACTTTTGCAGGCTATTTTTCATGTTCCATGACGACCGGCTTTTCCCGGTAGGCCAGCAACTGCTCTTCTGCCATCAGCTGGTTGTCGGCAAACATCACCTTAATAATGGCGGGATCGTCCTTTTCAAGCTCGGCGCGTTTGCTTTTGGCAAAATTCTTGGCTTCGCGGAATGACTCGAATTCATCGATCAGTTCCAGGTTTTTCACCAGTTCCATCCCTTCTGGAGAGGTCATTTTATATACATAATAGGGCATAATATCGTCCTGTCTTGATCAAACGCTGGATTTATCAGGCATGCCCGCCGGACACGTCTGCAGCGAGCCTTAAAAAGGCGCTATTATACCCACTGGCCCAACACACGAAAACATCACATTATGAGTACAGAATACCATTCCAAGGAACACCAGATTCTTGCCACCATCCGCAAGGTTTTATCCACCGTTGTGCGCGACACCACGCCACCACCGGGCCACCCGCACGTGCTGCGCCCCGCCACCATCGAAGACCTGAAACAGTGCTTTGTGCTGATCACCGCCCGCGAAAAGGAAATTATCGATGAAGCCGGCGGCACCGGCATGGACGCCCGTCCTCGCTATGCCGATGAGCCGAAAAAGACCTCGCAGGTGGTGGATTTCGTACGGCCTGAAAAGAAGGATGATTGATTTTTTCCGCAAATGAACGCAAATAAACGCAAATGTTTTACGTTATGGTCATTGCAAGCTGGTAATAATTAGCGTTTATTTGCGTTCATTTGCGGAAAAAAACACTTTTCAGCTACACTCTAGGTATTCCCAAAATACAGGTTTAGCGCATGAGTGAAGAACTGTTCGATGTCTGCTTCTACGGTATTCTGCAGCCCGGGCGTGACAAGGAAACGGCCATGGCCAATATGGCCAAACTGTTCAAGACCGACGCGGCCAAACTGACGCCTTATTTTGCCGGTGGTCGCAAGGTCATCAAGGCCAGGGTAACAGCAGAAATAGCGGAGAAATACCGCGGCGCGCTGGAGAACGTCGGCCTGATCATTAAGATTGAACAGACTGGAAGCGCCCCTGCCGAGACTACTTCAGCCAAACCCGCACCCACACAGGCAAAAACCGCCACGACAGCCGAACCACCAGCACAGACCGAGAAAACCGAAAGCCCGATTGATACCGGCGGCATTACGGTGGCGCCAGTAGGCGCCGATGTTATCGAGAACCCGGTCGAACCCGAACCGGCCGAAATCGGCGATATCAGTAATATCTCCATGGCCGAGCCCGGCGCCGATGTTATCGAAAACCCTGTGCGCCCGCCACCGGCAGAAATCGACGATATCAGTGATATCACCATGGCCGAGCCGGGGGCGGATGTGCTGGTGAATCCCCCAGAAGTCGAAGCCGCACCGGTGGGTGATATTTCCGGGCTGAGCCTTGCCGAGCCCGGCGCGGATATTATTGAAAACCCGCCGCCGAAGGAAAAAGCCCCGGTTCCCGATACCAGTGAACTGTCACTGGATTAGCCAGAGGCGCCAGCCTGCAGACCCATGACGATACCTGAACAGACCCCGATTGGCGATGCCTTTGCACTGCTGGCCAAAAATACCGACCTCTCACTTGAGGAATATACCCGGATAACCCGGGGGCAGGCCGAAATCGAAGCCTTTCTCAGGCAACACCTGCCCACCTTCAGCACCGTGTTGTATGGCGCTTTCTCACGAAAAACCATGGTTTCGCCACTGGCCGGCAATATTGTCGATATGCTGGTGGTATTCAAGGACGACATTCGCCACCAGTTGCCCTCGAAGGTTTTCACCGAACTGAAAGACCTGCTGCAATCACAGTACCCCGAGGCCCGTGCACCGGAGTTCAGCCAGTCCCTGCTGCTGCCGCTGGGTGAGTTGCAATATAAAATCAAACCGGCATTCGCCGCCGGCCAGCACAATTACATGCTGCCATCTGAAAAATTCAATGAGTGGGTGGAATATGACCTCAATGCCAGCAAGCGCCTGTTCGAGCAGGAAAATATTCGCCATGGCGGCGAACTGGCCAGCATTATCCGTATTATAAAAACCTGGAACCGGGCTTCGGGCCATTTATTTAACGGCTATTACCTCGAACTGCTGGTTATCGATGTACTTGCCGACTACGAGATTGACAACTACCAACGTACGCTGCGTCATATTTTTGCCGCAGCATCTTCCGAGGTTGTGTTCCAGAAAGAAGACCCGGCCAGCCTGGAATTCGAGGTCGACGGCCTGAATGACATCAGCGACCTGATAGGCGCTATCAAACTGCTGAAAAAATCCTGGCTACTGGCCAATACCGCAATGATCAACGAGGAGGAAGGCCGGATCAGGCAGGCACTGGACGACTGGCGCGAACTGTTCCCCGGGGTCTTCCCCTCCGATGTCGACATGGCCGTCGGCCAGGCCCGCAAGGCGGGCGTCAAGGGCGCGGAGGCCTTGCGCATGTTGCAGACCGGTTTGAAATAACGGGCCTGTTTTTTTATTCACCACAGAGGGCACGGAGGTCACAGAGGTTCCCTAGATTTCCAGAACACTACTGAATATCCAATTTTAGAAAACCTCTGTGACCTCCGTGCCCTCTGTGGTAAAAACGCTTTTCCAGTGACTACTGCGGCAGTTTCTCACGCAGGGCATCGCGGTCGAACCACCACTGATCCGGCGGCACAATGGCGCCGAGCACCAGCGACAGGCGCGGCAGGAAGATGTCCGGGTCGAGCAGTTCCAGGCGTTCCAGCCAGGCATTGATGGCGTCCTGATCCTCGACCTTGGAATGGCCCTTGGCCACATTGGCCAGAATCTGCTTGGTAAGGAAGGTCAGGCTCTTGTGCTGGTCGCCCTGGGCGCGAATATCGGCAATATAGTGGGCGGTTATCGCGGCCACCGCGGCGCCATCGGCCGTGGGCGGGGTTTCGTCAACAACATAATTGAGCATATTCACGGTCAGGGTCGGGTCCACCGGGTAGGTGACCGACAGCCAGACGCCATGGGCCAAAGCAATCAGCGAGGCCGGCTGCGCGGTCTGGTAGAGCACATCACAGCTCTGCACGGCCTCTTCCCACTGCTCTTCCTCGACAAAGGTATCCAGCGCGGCGCGCGCCTTGTCCCAGGCTTCATCGGGACGGCCCATGCCGGCCAGGGCTTCGGCCACGTCCAGCTGCAGGCGTGCGCGTTCTATCGGCGAAGCGTTTTCCTCCAGGGCGTCATAGGCCGCCTGTTTTTTCTCCAGGTACTGCTGGATATCCTCGATAGCCTGTTCCGGGGTTGAAGCTTCGATCAGGATTTCATCCTGCTGTTTGGTGTCTGACATAGTGTTTAACCGGTTAAATTCATGGGTAAATCTGTATTTATGCGCTTTTTACCGTATTTCAAGCCCGATAGAAACCGACAAATCGCAAGGTATTAGCGATCTCTAATGGACAATGCCGACAGGGTATCGCGCAACTGTGCCTCATCGACCGGAAAGGTCAGCGAGGCGGCGACCTCGAAGGTATTGAGAAAACGCTGGTACTGCGGCGCGAATTCCTTCTCGTAAAATACCACCAGGTCACAGTCGATAATGCCCTGGGTGCTCGACATCAGGGTTTCCAGGCTGCTGGTACGGTCACGAAAATCGGACTGGAAGTTAAACTCGGCCACCATCACCTGCGGCCGGTGCTGGCGTATCAGCTTCACCGCCTTGCGGATACTGTCGGTTTTATATACCTTGAAGCCGGCCTGCTCGTACAGCGGCGTAAAATCCGGGTAACCACCCAGCTCCATTACCGAGAGCAGCACCGGTTTTGCCCCGGACGGCCTGTTATCTGTACTCATCGCCATAGCCTGCCGACATTCATTGTAAAAACCGCTAAAATAAGCGCCACATTATAGCATTCACCGAGCATACGCAGGTAAAGCCATGGCCGCCGGAAAACTCACCGAACCGAAAATCATTACCGACTTTCAGCAGAAGCTGGTCTGCCTGCTGCCCACCGG
>DRLE01000040.1 GCA_011051475.1 Gammaproteobacteria bacterium | reverse complement strand
CTCCACTCAGGATGACCGGTTCGCTGTCATTCAGAGCGATAGCGAAGAATCTTGTGCCACGGTGCGGGCGGCTCGGCTAAAGATCCTTCGGTTTCGCTGCGCTCCACTCAGGATGACCGGTTCGCTGTCATTCAGAGCGATAGCGAAGAATCTTGTGCCACGGTGCGGGCGGCTGGTCTAAAGATCCTTCGATTTCGCTGCACTCCACTCAGGATGACAGGTTTGCTGTCATTCAGAGCGATAGCGAAGAATCTTATGCTCCCCAGCTGTTTGGCTATACGGCGATTAAAGGACGCCTGCCTATACTATAAATTCAGGCGCAGCCTTCATCAGCCAGCATTATTCCTCACCACTCATAAATCCCAGCAGGTGCAAAAGACTGGTAAACAGGTTGAATATGGCAACATACAGACTTACCGTGGCCATAATATAATTACTTTCACCACCATGAATAATATTGCTGGTTTCATACAGAATCAGGCCTGCCATAAGCAGGACAAACATGGCGGATACGGCCAGCGACAGTGCGGGCACTTCAAAGACCAGGGCGCCTATGCCGGCCATAAAGGCCACCAGAATACCGGCAAACAGGAAGCCGCCGATAAAACTGAAGTCCTTGCGTGTGGTCAGTACATAGGCCGAAAGCCCCAGGAAGATGACGCCGGTGCCGGCCATGGCGTTCATCACGATCTGTCCGCCATTGGCCATGGCCAGATAGCTGTTCAGAATCGGGCCCAGGGTATAACCCATAAAGCCGGTCAGGGCGAAAACAGAGACGATGCCCAGGGCGCTGTTGCGAAATTTCGCGGTGACAAACAGCAGACCAAAATAGCCGGCCAGGGTCAGCAGCAGCCCCGGATGGGGCAGATTCAGCGCCATGGCGCCGCCGGCGGTGGCGGCGCTGAACAGCAGGGTCATGGAGAGCAGGGCATAGGTATTGCGCAGCACCCGGCTGGTTTCAACACCTGTCGCCACCCTCTGGCCAGCGGCATGTGCCTGGCTTGCATTTTGAGCTGAAGATCTGATCGGATTGATGGAATTCATGCGGATATCTCGTCGTCGTTGCTGGTTTTCGTTTTACTGTGGTGCTTGATATGCCTCAGTAAGCGTTGCTTTCGTCCCAGTTTTCTTGTTACCGTTGTCCTGGCCCGGTCCATCGCCCGGTTAATGGCAGTGTAAAGGTCGGTTTTGGTATCCTCGATGACGATATCGGGCATTCCCGGTACCACCACCTGCAGATGGCAGCGTTTGTCGGCGCCGCCGCGAGGCCCGTTGATATCCGACAGCCTCACCGCCACCCGTTTGATATGCAGGCTGCAACGCGAAAGCGCCGAACGCAGGCGCCTCTCGGAATACGTCAGCAGGGAATCGGTCAATGAAAAACCACGTGATTGAATATCGATTTGCATGGTGCTTCTCCGTACATGGTTGTTAGCAGTTGTTGACTGACATCATAAAGCAGCTTCAATAGACAATGAAAGTCGAATATAATTGATGCATACTTCGTATTATTCGAATAATAGAGCGGAACAAACCCGTCAAAACGTATGCTGAACTATAAGCACCTGCATTATTTCTGGGTCGTCGCCCGGGAGGGCGGCATTGCCCGGGCCAGTGAAAAACTGCACCTGACGCCGCAAACCATCAGCGCGCAGCTGACGGCGCTGGAGAACCAGCTGGGTGTCCGCCTGTTTTCACGTGTCGGCCGGGGGCTGGAGCTCACCGGGACGGGTAAGAGGGTGCTCAGTTATGCCGACGAGATTTTCTCGCTGGGCGGTGAACTTGAGGAGCTGATCCATCAGCTTCCCGCCAGCCTGCCACAAACACTGAAAATCGGGGTGGTCGATGTCGTGCCCAAGTCAATTACGCACCGCATTCTGTCGCCGGTACTGCAGGCGCCGGAGGCCGTGCGTCTGATCTGTCGTGAGGCCAGTCTCGACAATTTGCTGGCGGAACTTGCCGTGCATCGGCTGGACCTGGTGCTGGCAGACAGCAAAATCCCGCCTACCGTCAGTACTCGCGGCTACAGCCATAAAATCGGTGAATGTGGCATCAGTTTTTTTGCGACAGCGCGTATCAAAGACACACTGAAGGGCGACTTTCCCCATAGTCTTGATGCAGCCCCCATGCTGCTGCCAAGCACCGGTAACCAGCTGCGCGCCGGCATCGACCACTGGCTGGCAAAACATCGGTTAAACCCGCATATTGTTGCGGAATTTGATGACAGCGCACTGATGAAGGTTTTCGGCCAGCAGGGCGCTGGTATCTTTATTGCGCCAACGGCGATAGAGGCTGAAGTCGAAGCACAGTATCAGTGCCGCTGTATTGGCCGTGTCGATGAGGTCAGCGCCCGCTTTTATGCGATTACGGTTGAGCGCAAAATCGTTCACCCTGTTGTGGTTTCGATTATAGAAACGGCCAGAAAGGCTCTGTTTTCCTGAAGATAAAAACGGCTGTATATCGATTGCCCCAGGCACTTTTCCCTTCAGCTTGATCCATGCTTTCCGCAAGTATCAGGCACCTTCGCCGAGTATATGCTTGCTGCGTATTTTCAGCTGCTCGTCAAAGTCATAGATATGCGGCGCGCCTGTTTTCAGTTCGTAGGCGAGAATCTGCGCGGGAGTCATCTGTTCGATGTGCATGATAATGGCGCGCAGGGAATTGCCGTGGGCGGAGACCAGCACATGTTCGCCCTGTTGTACACGGGGCATGATACGGGACTGAAAATACGGCAGGGCGCGGGCAGCCGTCATCGCCAGGCTTTCTCCACCCAGTGGCGGCGTGTCGTAACTGCGCCGCCAGATATGGACCTGTTCCGCGCCGAACTGCTCGCGCGCCCGATCCTTGTTCAGTCCCTGCAGGTCACCGTAATAGCGCTCGTTCAGCTTTTCCGAAACATAGATTCTGAGCTCTGCGGCGTCACTGTCCGAGGCTTTGAAATGCTCATACCATTCGCTGCTGGTTTCATGGATGCGCAGATACTGATTGCAGTGCCGGTTCTGCCTGAGAATTTCATAGAGGGTGTCCTGGGCACGCAGCAGGGTTGAGGTAAAGGCCAGGTCGAAGTGCTGATCGCGCAGCAGGGCCGCCGCGCGCTGCGCCTCAGCCACTCCCTGCTGGCTGAG
>DRLE01000039.1 GCA_011051475.1 Gammaproteobacteria bacterium | reverse complement strand
GGCGCCCTGATGCTCAGGCGAATGGACCGTGACTCCTCGGTAATCGACTGCACTTCGCCCAGGCCATCGACATGACCGCTGACCAGGTGCCCGCCCAGGCGGGTGGTCGGCAGCAGGGCCTTTTCCAGATTCACCTCGCTGCCCACGGCCAGGTCTTTCAGACTGGTCAGCTTGATGGTTTCATTGGAAACATCGGCGGCAAAATAGGTGTCGTTGAACTCAATCGCCGTCAGGCAGACGCCATTGACCGCGATACTGTCGCCCAGCTGTACGTCCGACATGTCCAGGCTGCCGGTTTCAACAAACAGGCGCAGATCGCCGCCCATGGGCTGCAGGTTTTTAATGCGGCCGACCGCTTCGATAATTCCGGTAAACATCAGTCCTGCCCCGCGACGGATTTAAGCTGCTGCAGATCCACGCTATAGCTCGACAGTGGCATGGCAGAAGCATTGTTGAACTCGGCGCCGGCGGCCACACCGGCCATGGCGATTTCCTCGGCTGTGGCAGCGTTTTCATAGACCGCGAACATGGCGCCCAGCGCGTATTCGGCGCCGGAACCAATGGCCCAGAAGCGCTTGTATTCGGTGACTTCGCGCAGCGAATGCACACCGAAGATGCCAAAGGGGTTGGCGATCAGGGCATCGATCTGAGTGGACTCGTAGGGGTCATCGTCCTCGTCCTTGGCATTGAGAAAATATTTTTCCTTCAGTACCGGGTGCAGCGCGCGGAAGGTTTCGAAAATGGCCAGGCGCGAGGAGAAATCGATATCAATCTTGTGTTTGGCGACTTTTTTACTGCTGAGCACGCTTTCCATAACCAGCTGATGCGCGGCGCTGCCGACAATGCCCAGATAGTTTTCATCATGGCGCAGGATCTTGTCGTGCGCGGCGTCATATTTCGAATTCAGTTTCAGGTCACCGAAACTGGTGAGACTGTCTGCCGCGATACAGACCTGTCCTGCTTTTTTTGCAACAACAACGGTTGACATAGTTACCTCAAATTTACTTTCACTGCACCCGTCCATGCGGGCGCCTTACGACTGTGTTCCGGCTACTGTTTTCTGCCGGCAATCTTTTCCGGCGTGAATGTCAGGCGGATATCATCGCCAATATGGCGCACATCCTTCAGCTTCAGTTTGATCCTGTCCTGCATCTGTGACAGCCCGGGCAGATGGAACAGCCCCCTGGCCCCGTCACCCATAATATGCGGCGCCATATAGACCACGATTTCGTCAACCAGTTCGTCCTGTAAAAGAGCACCACACAATACCGAGCCGGCCTCGACATGCACAAGGTTGATTTCCTTTTTGCCCAGATCGGTGAGCAGGGCATTTAGATCGATACGCCCTTCCCTTGCCGTAATGGTTTCAATTGTATAGGGATAATCCGTTTTATTATCCACATCGACCGTGGTGTAAACAATACACTCGCCGCCGGCCGATTCGCCCTCGCTGGCGAAGATTCTGGCCTGCGACAGCATTTTATGTTCGGAATCGAGCACAATGCGTTTCGGCTGACGCACTTCATTCACCTCGAAATCCTGCAGGCCCAGATCCTCTGCGCTCAAGCGCACATTCATGGACGGATCGTCATACAGCACAGTGCTGATGCCGGTCAGTATGGCCGAGCTCTGCGCGCGCAGGTACTGCACATCGCGGCGCGCCGCCTCGCCGGTAATCCACTGGCTTTCACCGGAAGCCATGGCGGTGCGTCCGTCCAGGCTCATGGCCAGCTTCACCCGCACATAGGGCCGACCACAGACCATGCGCTTGATAAAACCGGGATTCAGCGCCCGGGCCTGCTCTTCAAGCAGACCGCTGTCGGTTTCGATGCCGGCCTGGTGCAGCTTGATCAGACCCTTGCCTGCCACCAGCGGATTGGGATCCATCATGGCGGCGATAACTTTTTTCACCCCGGCTCTGACCAGGGCATTGGCGCAGGGCGGGGTCTTGCCGGTATGACTGCAGGGTTCCAGGGTGACATAAACGGTCGCGCCTCTGGCTCGCTCACCGGCCTGTTCCAGGGCGTGAATCTCGGCATGCGGACCGCCGGCGCGCTGGTGCCAGCCTTCACCGACAATTTCACCTTCGTTGACAATCACGCAGCCAACATTGGGATTGGGGTCGGTGGTATAACGCCCTTTTGCCGCCAGCCGTATGGCTCGCTGCATATATTCCGCATCAGTGCTCATAAATTACCCTGGCCGGTACGGCCCTGTTCAGGCCTTGCGTGATGACTTGGTCTGATCCAGTTTTTCCCTTTCCAGTTTTTCAATGGCATCGCGAAAGGCGTTGATATCACTGAAATCCAGATAGACGGAGGCAAAGCGGATATAGGCCACCTGGTCCAGCGCCAGCAGTTCTTCCATCACCAGGTTGCCGATGGTGGCCGAGGGTATTTCACGCTCACCTGCGGCCAGCAACTGGTGCTTGATGCGGTTAATGGCTTCATCGACCTGTTCGGTGCTGACCGGGCGCTTTTCCAGCGCGCGCATCACGCCGGCGCAGAGCTTTTCCTCCCGGAAAGGCATGCGGCTGCCGTCCTGCTTGACCACGCGAGGCATGTTCAGCTCGGCGCCTTCATAGGTGGTAAAGCGCTCGTTACAGGACACACATTCACGGCGACGGCGAACCTGGTCGCCATCGTTGGAAAGGCGTGAATCGATCACGCGGGTATCCGGTGCGGAGCAGAACGGGCAATGCATGGCCTGGCTCTCCCGCCCTAGCTCTCGTAAACCGGCAGGCGGGCGCAGATTTCGCTGACCTTCTCGCGCACGCTGTCAATCACGGCGCTGTCGGCAACATCGTCCTGAATGCTGTCGATAATATCGCACATCCAGGTCGCCAGATTGGTGGCGTCCTCTTCGTTGAAACCACGGGTGGTAATGGCCGGCGT
>DRLE01000038.1 GCA_011051475.1 Gammaproteobacteria bacterium | reverse complement strand
GGACGAGCTCAAGGGCCTGGTACTGGATCTGCGCAACAACCCGGGTGGTGTCCTGACCGCGGCTGCCGACGTGGCCGATGCTTTTATCGATGACGGCAAACTGGTCTACACAAAGGGCCGTATCCCCAACTCCGACTTCGAATTCAACGCCAAACCCGGCGATGTCATGAACGATGCGCCGATGGTTGTCATTATCAATGGCGGCTCGGCCTCGGCTTCTGAAATTGTTGCCGGCGCCCTGCAGGATCACCATCGCGCGGTCATTGTCGGCCGCAAATCCTTCGGCAAGGGTTCGGTGCAGACCATTCAGGAACTGCGTAATGGCGGCGCGGTTAAAATCACCACCGCCCGCTACTTTACCCCCAGCGGCCGCTCCATTCAGGGCGAAGGCATTACCCCGGATATCGAGCTCGAACGTTACAATGTTTCCGACAGCAAGGACGACCCGGCACTGCACATCAAGGAATCCGACCTGAACGGCAGCATCAGCAACCCGACCAAGTCACAGGAAGCGATCCGCAAGGCCGAGGAGGAAGGCAGAAAAGAGGATGAGAAGAAACCTCACCTGAAAGCCTCCGATGACTTCCAGCTGTATGAAGCCCTGATTATTCTCAAGGGCCTGAATATACTGGGCAGCACCCGGTAGGCCATGGCCAGCGCACACAGGCAGGACCATGCCTGAAAAGCCCGGCTTGAAACACGCAATTGCCCGCCTTATGGCGGGCATTGTCTGTTCTGGCCTGGTATTAATGGCAACGCCGGTACTGGCGCAAAAATATGCCAGTATTATTATCGACGACCTGGGCAACAGCCTTGAGCACGGCTATGATATAGCAGCCCTGCCCGGCGCCCTTACCCTGGCCATTCTGCCGCTAACCGCCTATGCGCACGACATAGCCCGGACAGGTGTGCGACACAACAAGGAAATCATGCTGCACCTGCCCATGCAGTCGGTTGCACACAGCAAGGCGTCACCCGGTACCCTGGATCTGCACATGACGCGGCAGGCCTTTATTTCCCAGCTTCGACAGAACCTGGCGGCCGTGCCGCATATTCGTGGCGTTAACAATCACATGGGCAGCCTGCTTACCCGCCATCCCGGCCTCATGGACTGGCTCATGCAGGAACTCAAACAACATCGTTCTCTGTACTTCGTCGACAGTAAAACCACGCCAAAATCGATAGCCGGGCGCCTGGCCTCGGAACATCGCATACCCAATCTGTCGCGTGACTTTTTTCTCGACCCGGACTACAGTGAAGCCACACTCAGACGCCAGTTCGACCGCTTTATCGCGCGTATTAACAGCCGTGGCTATGCCCTGGCTATTGCGCATCCACACCCGAAAACGATAAAATTTCTGCAGCAGAACCTGCACGAGCTTGGTGACCAGCAGATAAGGCTGGTGCCGGTTTCGCAGCTGATCAAAATCGCCGCAAGGGCACAACCACAAGCGGATCCAAACGAGGTCAAGACCGATGTCACATGTACTGGTACCACTTGCACAGGGTTGTGAAGAACTTGAAGCCATTACCATTACCGACCTGCTGACGCGGGCCGGCATGGCTGTTACTACCTGCGGCCTGGATGACAGGCCGGTGAAAGCCTCTCGCGGCATGACCCTGCTGCCCGACTGCAGTATCGACGAGGTCAAGGACAAAAGCTTCGACCTGATTGTCCTGCCCGGTGGTCTGCCCGGCGCCGACCACCTGCGTGACAACGCCACCCTGCAGCAAATGCTGAAAAAACATGCCGCCGAGGGCCATTATGTCGGTGCCATCTGCGCCGCACCGAAAGCCCTGGCCGCCGCCGGCCTGCTCGATGGCAAAACCGCCACCGCCTATCCCGGCGTGCTTGAGGCCCTCAATGATCCCAAGATCACCATTTCCGGGCAGGCCGTGGAAATTGATGGTAAAGTCGTCACTTCACGCGGTCCGGGCACCGCCATGGACTTCGCCCTGACCCTGATAGAACGGCTTGCCGGCAGTGAAAAGCGCGACGAGGTTGAAACCCAACTCGTTCGCTAGAAAATTATTCCTCTATAGATCAACAGCTTACCCGTCGCACCTTAATCCCTTCGAACCGTAATGTTATTTAGCCGATCTTTTTGTTAGAATACCTGATCAATTTACTAGGTTATTATTAAAAAGGTTTAAAAACTATGCAAGCAGAAGTTAATGGCAAAATCATTCAGCTCAGCGAAGCCGGCTGGCTGGAAAACCTGGATGAGTGGAGCGAAGAGCTTGCCGTCCAGATCGCAAAAAACGAAAAGATCGATGAACTGACCCAGGAACACTGGGACATCATCAATGAAGCACGTGAGTATTTCCAGGAAAACGGTTCCGTCTGTGAGCCGCGTGCTTTTTCCAAAATCATGAAGAAAAAATACGGCAAGGATCGCAGTGACCAGAAATACATCTACTCACTGTTCCCGACCGGCCTGATCAAATGCGCCAACAAGATCGCCGGACTGCCGCGTCCCAAAGGCTGCAGTTGATTAGCTGTCACCTTGACGTGAATGAAAAAGGCCGCTGATTGCGGCCTTTTTTGTGTCCAGTTGTTTTCTTTTGGTCTTTTTGACGCTGCTAGTTCGAGTTTCGCTCTGACAGCGAGTTACTCTTTTTTCAACAGCAAAAAAAGAGTAACCAGAAAAATGCCGCCGCTGCAGACTGCGCCCGCGCATAAGGCGCGCGGGTTCCCGTTGTTTTACTGCCCTTGCCTGGCCAACGCGCCTGAACTCACGCACAAAAAGCGTGTGCGCTCAGACAGCAGGCGCTAAAGACAGGCCTGACAAGGCCAGTAAAACAACGGCTTGTCCGAGGCGGGAGAAAAGCAAAAGCGGATGACTTTTCTAGTTTATGTAGGCCGGAATAAGCGCCAGCGTTTCCGGCAGGTTTGGCACGCCTGCAACGCTATCGCTTATGCAGGCCTACGGTACTGTAGGAGCGGAATTTATTCCGCGAACCAGGACCTGCAGCACGTGCTGCATTCGCGGAATGAATTCCGCTCCCACAGTTTCCAGAGAAACCCCAGGTTTTTGTTTTTCCGCTTTTAATCCACCTCAGGCAAGCCGCTGAACCGGGCCTTTTTATTTTGCCGCCTTTAGCGCCTGCTGTCTGAGCGCCGTCTTCTGGCGCGAGTTCAGGCGCGTTGCAAAATCAAAAGGCCCGGTTCAGCGGGTACCCCCTTGCCGCTTTTGCAAGGGGGTGTAGCCTGCAGTGGCGGCATTTTTCTGGTTACTCTTTTTTTGCTGTTGAAAAAAGAGTAACTCGCTGTCAAAGCGAAACCCGAATCTGCAGTGCCAATAAGATAAAAAGAAAACCCACCGACCAGGTAATAAAAAAACCAACCCCTCCAGACCAACAAAACCCAAAAAAAGAGTAAAATCCCCCTCAACGTGACTACATTAACCCCGGACCCCGAACAAACCACACCCCCGCAACCAGGCAAGGAGCAAACCGGCATGGATGACGCCGCCCTCAGTATTCTACGCCATACCTTTGGCTACTCGGATTTTCGTCTGCAGCAGCGCGAAATTATCGACACCCTGATTCGCGGCGAGGATGCCGTGGTGCTCATGCCCACCGGTGGCGGCAAGTCGCTGTGTTACCAGATTCCGGCACTGGTGCGTGAAGGTACCGGCATTGTTATCTCCCCGCTGATCGCGCTGATGCAGGATCAGGTCGTGGCGCTGCAGGAGCAGGGCGTCAGTGCCGCATTCCTTAATTCCACCCTGGATGCACAGACCAGCCGGCAGATCGAGCAGGATCTGGTTAACGGTGACATCGATCTGCTTTATGTCGCGCCCGAGCGCCTGAATACGCCAGGTTTTATCAATCTGCTGCGCCAGCTGAAGATTTCACTGTTCGCCATCGACGAGGCGCACTGTGTGTCGCAATGGGGCCATGACTTCCGCCCCGACTATATCCAGCTCAGCCTGCTGCACGAGCAGTTTCCCGAGGTGCCGCGCATTGCACTGACCGCCACCGCCGATGAAACCACCCGCACTGAAATCCGCCAGCGCCTGCAGCTGCAGCAGGCCCGGCTGTTTATTGCCAGTTTCGACCGGCCCAATATCTGCTATCGCATCAGCGAGTCGGGCAGCAATGCGCGCAATGCCCTGCTGCGCTTTATTCTCAACGAACATGAAAACCATGCCGGCATTGTCTACTGTCTGTCTCGCAGCAAGGTGGAAAGCACGGCCAGGTGGCTTTGCGACAAGGGCCTGACCGCACTGCCTTACCATGCCGGCCTGAGTGCGCAGCTGCGTGAAAAGCACCAGCAGCGTTTTCTCAAGGAGGACGCGGTCATTATTGTTGCGACCATTGCCTTTGGTATGGGCATCGACAAGCCGGACGTGCGTTTTGTCGCGCATCTGAACCTGCCCAAAAGCATGGAGGCCTATTACCAGGAGACCGGCCGCGCCGGGCGTGACGGCCTGCCTGCCGATGCCTGGATGGCCTACGGCCTGCAGGACGTGATCATGCTCAAGCAGATGATGCAGCAGTCCGATGCCGACGAGCAGCACAAGCGCGTCGAGCACCACAAACTCGAAGCCATGCTCGGTTTTACCGAGATCACCGGTTGCCGCCGCCAGGCGCTGCTGGCCTATTTCAATGAAACCCTGGAGCAGCCCTGCGGCAACTGTGATAACTGCATCAAACCCGTCGATACCTGGGACGCCACCACCGCGGCGCAGAAAGCCCTGTCCAGCGTCTATCGCACCGGCCAGCGTTTTGGTGTCAACTATCTCATCGACGTGCTCACCGGCAAGCAGACCGAGCGCATCGTTCAGTTCGGCCATGATCGCCTCGCGGTCTTCGGTGTCGGCAAGGAATTCACCGCCGCCCAGTGGCGCAATATTTTCCGCCAGCTGATCAGCCGCAATCTGCTCAATGTCGATCTTGAAGGCCACGGCAGCCTGCGCCTTTCCGACAGCTGTCGGCCGGTACTGCGCGGTGAGGAAAAACTGTTTCTGCGCAAGGAAACAAAAACCGAGAAAGCCGCGCGCAGGGGCAGAAAAGCCGTCGCTGCAGACAAAACCGAAAACAATGCCCTGTGGCAGGCACTGCGTGAATGCCGCAAACAACTGGCGGACGAACACAACCTGCCCCCCTATATGATTTTTCACGATGCTACCCTGAGCGAAATGATGCAACGTATGCCGCAAAACCGTGAACAGTTCGGCCGTATCAGCGGGGTGGGCGAGAAGAAACTGGAGAACTATGCCGACGCCTTTCTTGCGGTCATCGAACAACATCGTGAGTCACCCGGTGGCCGCAAGGCCGGTGACAGCATCAATGAAACCCTGGCGCTGTTTCGCGAAGGTTGCGACATCGCAACCATCGCCGAGCAGCGCGGGCTTAAACTCAACACCATTTATTCACACCTGGCCAGCGCCATCGAGCAGGGCGAAATCAAACTGGAGCAGGTCATCGACCTGCCCGAATCGGAAATCAGCCTGATCCACGATACTCTGCTGAGCGTCTACCAGGAAAACAAGAAACTCAGTGACGCCTATAACGCCCTGGATGGCGGTTACGAATACCATACCCTGCGCTGTGTACAGGCGGCCCTGATGCCGGACCGGCAGTAGTACAGATGCTTTATTGCGCCTTGCGGCAACTGGCAAATATATCTTCCTCTGGCTGGTACAGGCTTGCCTGCACATCCATCAGCCCCATCAGGGAATGGAAGAAGTTGTCATGCGACCACGGCTTATCCGCCTTTCTCTGCAGACAGGCATAATCCAGAGTCGCGGCCTGTTCAAAGCCTGGCGAGCTCCAGAAAATCATCGGCACTTTTGTCTGGTATTCGGGCGCGACGAAATACGGTAGCCCGTGCAGATAAACGCCATATTCACCCAGGGATTCGCCGTGATCAGAAACGTAGATCATCGCCGGGCTGATACTGTCTTCACGCGTTTTAAGAAAATCGATCAGCTGCGACAGAAAATAATCGGTATAGGCAATGGTATTGTCGTAGGCATTGACCACTTCCTCCTGGCTGCAGTCCTGTACGGTGGAAGTCCGGCACTCGGGCTCAAATCGTTTGAATGCCTGCGGATAGCGCTGGTAATAGGCCGGGCCATGGCTGCCCTGCTCGTGCAACACGATGACCGTATCACCGTTTATCGTCTGTAAATAGTCATCCAGCCCGCGAATCAGAACCTCGTCAAAACACAGGCCGTCATGACACAGATCTTCAACATAAATCTCCTCCGGGCTTTGTGTCGGTATACGCTTGCAGACACCCTTGCAATCCGGGTTGTTCTCACGCCACAGCACATTCAGTCCGGCTATGGAGAACGCATCAAGCAGGTTCTGTCTGCTACGGGCAGCATCGCCATCAAAACGATCATGCTCGAAATCCGAAAACAGGCAGGGCAGGGAAATCGCCGTTGCCGTACCGCAGGCTGAGACGTCACTGAAATTGACTATATGGTGCTGTTTCTCAAGATAGGGCGTGGTGTTGCGAGCATAACCATCAAGGCCGAAATTCTGTGCCCGGGCCGTTTCCCCGACAACGATCACCAGCACGCGCGGCTTTTTCTGCCGTGTGTCTTCCGTTGCTGCCGGTCTCCTGTGCGCATCTTTCAGTGATTCAATAAAAGGATAGCGATAAGCGGCCAGTTCGGCCCTGACGATACGCACCGCCGAACGCACGGGGTAAACCGGGTTGACCAGAAAACCTGTTTCACGGTGTTCACGAAAGACAAAAGAGAAATCCTTGTAGGAGGCAAACAGAACAGAACCGGCTACGGTAACAACGATCAGTACGGCGGCCGACCGCCGGAGCAGCGCCTGCCTGAACGGCCTGGCGCAGATGCGAACCCGGTACAGCAGGTACAGGGGGATCAGCCCGGTCAGAATAAAATGGGTAATAATGCCGGTTTCAAACAGGTCGCGGGCCTCATGCCAGGTGGTTTCCAGTATGCTGAGCAGCATGACGTCATCAAAAAAGATGCCGTATTCATCCATATAGTAGGACGTCAGTGAACTGACGATCAGGAGAAAGCCGATCAGGGGCTTGAGCGCGTGGCCGATGCCGAAAACCGCAAGAAACACAAAACAGACGGCGAAAATAACGCCGAAACTGGCCACAGCAACCAGCAGCATTCCCGGCTGACCGAGATCGATGACAGAGAACAGGGACGACCAGAAAGCATGATTGCCCGTAACGATCATAAAGATAACACTGGCAGCGATTACCGTAATGCTGTCAAAACAGGGATTTTGCAGCCAGTCTTTCAGGCGGGGGGGGAGGGTCATACTGAGTTGTTCTTTCTTTACTATAGTGTTTCTGGCCGCTGGTTTTTGGTCATTTGTTTACGGCCGCATGCCCGCGCCTGTATTGTATGAAGGCTTCGATTTCAGGCCAGTTCTGACTTCACACTCTTTATGCAATACAGGGGGTAGAACAAGTCTACCATGCTTCATAAGGGCGCATTATTCACGCCGGCCCGCAAGGACCTCGGCTCGAAGGTCGCGGCTCAGGTTTCACTGTTTGCCAGATCCTGCAGCGTCTTTTCCTTTACATACCGTTTTACCGGCGGCTCCGAACTGGCCAGCCAGGCCGTATACTGCCTGTCAATATGCAAATCCTGGCTCAGGTCGTACAAATACCAGCCTTGCCCATCAAGCGTGGCCCGCTGCCGGTTTCTGTCAAGGCAGACATCCCGCATTCGGGAAATACCCGCCGTATCCGCCGCTTTTACCACGGCTTCTTTTTTCGACCATAGTTCAAAAAAATCGTTCGCCTGCAGCCTTACCTGCTCCAGCTCGGCTTCATTCAATACCATTTTAAAACTCAGCCGCTTGAGCGGCCTGATTCTCTCTGCATCGACGCCGACTCGCAGATCAGTACCCAGCGCCGCAACGACCAGATCCCGCGTATGAGAAATATTAAAATCGAAACCGGAGTCATCCGCCGAGCGCCAGCAAGGTTTTCCCTGTTCGGGATAAAACAGCTGGTCCAGGGAAAAGCGTGAAAACCCCGCATCCAGTGCACAGTGTTTCAGCAGCTGAAGGCCCGCCAGTGACAGAATGCGGTCGCTTTCGTTAACAAGACGCGCTATGGCCGTACGTTTCTGCACAGACAGCTCCGCCAGCCAGCGCTGCTGTACCTGCCCGGCGGGTAACTGATCATGACCATCGCCTGACATCCTGTAATAATAAATATAGATCTGCTTCATTACGGATACGCCCTGCGCAAAGCGGGCTTCATAACGGCTGAACAGATGACGGCATAATT
>DRLE01000037.1 GCA_011051475.1 Gammaproteobacteria bacterium | reverse complement strand
TGATCAATATCTACAAGGAGCTGAAAGAGGATGTCGGAATTGAAAGGGCTGATGGCAATCTGCAGGGCTGGGCCGATCAGGGTGTGCTGCTGCTCAACAGCGTACTGACGGTTCGCAGCGGTCAGCCGAACTCGCATCAGGGCAAGGGCTGGGAGCAGTTTACCGACCGGGTGATTGCGGCCGTAAATGCGCAAGCGCGGCCGGTGGTCTTCGTGCTGTGGGGCGCCTATGCGCAGAAAAAGGGCTCGGTCATCGATGCGCAGCGTCACCATGTAATCCGTGCGCCGCACCCTTCGCCGCTGTCGGCGCACCGTGGTTTTTTCGGCAGCCGGCCGTTTTCCAGGATTAACCGGTTTCTGGTAGAGAATGGCCGTAAAGCGATTGACTGGTCTTTGTAACACCCCGTGCAGGTGAGTATTCAGGGTATTGCCTGTGCTTCACCCATCAGTCTGCGGATGCGGCCGACATAGCCGCGGGTTTCCTTCGGCAGATAGACCTTGATCGTGTCCCAGTTTTTTTTCTTCTGGCCGACGCGTTTTGCGGCATTGAGTATGCGGCCATAGCCTGCGTTATAACTGGCGAAAGTCAGGTAAAGCCGGTCCTGGCCGGCAGCGGTGTTTTTCAGCTTCCGGTAGAGCGTCCGGTCGTAGTAGATGCCCGCGGCAATATTCCATTTTGGTGATTCCAGCTGCTTGAAGTGCGGATTTTTTTCATTGATCTCATCGAAGGTGGCCGGCATGATCTGCATCAGGCCCAGTGCGCCGACATGGCTTTTCGCGTCTTCCGAGAGGCCGGATTCGGCAATGGCCTGCGCCTTGAACCAGTGCCAGTCGAACAGCGGGCCGAAATAACGCTTGCTGTATTTCCTGAAATGCCGGTCGTATTTGCCGGTCCATTTCTGTGAATGCACCGGATGGTCGAGAAAGCTGGCGCCGGCAATCAGTGGTATGGATAAAAAAAGGAGGAATAAGACCAGCGAGCGCATGCCTGCCCCGTGTCTAGCTGAGGCCAAGCCCGATAACCAGCCCCAGGGCGATGCCGATGCCGATAAACAGCCCCATCACCATCAGGCCCACGGCGACATTGCCCTTGGCCAGTTCATCGCTGATATTGAAATTGACCATGCGATTGAACATGCTGCAGCTGAACTTCATAAACAGCAGGGTGAGAATACCGCCGAGCATGACGTAGATGAAATTGAGGATAATGGGAGGGATGTCAGGCATAGGGGGTTTCCTGCGGAAACAGTGAATAACTAATAGTGAATAGTGAATAGTTAAAAAGCAAATAAAAATTTTGCATGACCAACGTATAGTGAGAAAATTTCACTATTTATCTCCATGGATGGAGTGTATGCTGGAATTGTCTGGAACAATTCCAGCGCACTATTCACTATTCACTGCCCATTCCCCATACACTGCGGCGAATCCGGCACCTTGCCCTTTTTGAACCACTCGTCCATGGTCAGCGTGTGCAGGGCCAGGGCGTGAATACCACCTTCTTCGCGGTTTTTGCCCAGCTCTTCGGCCAGTACCTTGTTGACCATGCGGTGGCGGGCGACCAGCATTTTGCCGTCGAATTCGTCGGAGACAATGGTGACCTTGAAGTGTGATTCTGAGCCTTCGGGCACGCTGTGCATATGGCTTTCGTTGACCACCTCAAGGTGTTCGGGTTTAAAGGCCTCGTTGAGTTTTTGCGTGATCTGTTGTTGTGTTTTCATGGGCTTATCATAGCATGCTGTTTGTTGCCAATGTACGCGCTGGCTATGCGGATTTAGGGTTCAGGAATGCGTCGGATCATAGTTCCACCAGCGCTCATCGCGGTAGATTTCCAGGGCGCTATAGCGGGTCTTGTAATGCATTTTCGGGTGCTGCCTTATCCAGTAACCCAGGTACACATAGTCCAGACCCAGTGATTTCACCAGCTCAAGCTGTTTGAGTATGCAATAGGTGCCCAGCGAGCGTTTTTCAAGTGCCGGGTCGAAAAAGCTGTACACGGCGGAAGCGCCATCGGCGACCATATCGGTAACGGCAACCGCGACCAGCCTGTCTTCCAGGTAAAAACACAGGAAACGGGTATCGCTCCAGTTACTGTACAGAAAGTCGGAAAAGGCATCCGGGTCGGGGTTGGCCATGGAGCCGTCACCGTGGCGTGAATTGACGTAGCGTCGGTAAAGGTCGAAGTACTCATCCTCGATACCGGCAGGCACCTCGATCATTTTCAGATCGGCGTTGGCTTTCAGGCAACGCCGCTGCGAGCGATCGGGTTTGAAGTCGACAGCACGGATACGACAGGCAATGCAGTCATTACAGTCGTTACAGTAGGGCCGGTAACAGTGGCTGCCGCTGCGACGAAAGCCGTGCTGGATCAGGCTGTTATAGATCGGCATGGTCATCTGCACCTGCGGGTCGGGTACCAGGTTACGGCTGACGCGGTCATCGTAATAGCCGCAGGGCGACTCGGTGGTGACATACAGTTGCAGGTGGCGTGCGGTCATAAGTTTTATTTTATCCGCAAATGAACGCAAATAAACGCAAATTTCAGGAATGGTTTTTTCACTGATGAACGCAGATATATTATTGTCATCTTGAGCGGAGCGTTAGCGTAGTCGAAAGATCTGGTGTATCAAAAATAGCCAGTGGCACAAGATCCTTCGGTTTCACTGCGTTACACTCAGGATGACAGCATGTTTAAATATCTGTGTTCATCTGCGTTAACGTGCATGGATGCACTAATGCCGCAAGCGCAAGGAGCGCAGTCACGGCCATCGGTGGAAAAGTCTTTTTTTATATTTGCGTTTATTTGCGTTCATTTGCGGATAAAAAACATCACACACTGACAGCATACCCCTGTCACATAAAATGCTATAATTTCCGGCTATTTATCCGATTTTACTGATTGACGCCTCCAAGAGTCCGGTATGAGCACCACCCGTGAACAACGCATTTCCCGTTTAAAGGAATCACTGCAGCAGCGTATTCTGCTGCTCGATGGTGCCATGGGCACCATGATACAGCGCCACAAGCTGGACGAGGCCGCCTACCGCGGTGAGCGTTTTGCCGACTGGCCTTCCGATCTCAAGGGCAATAATGACCTGCTGGCGCTGACCCAGCCCGAGATTATCCGCGGTATTCACGAGCAGTACCTGGATGCCGGTGCAGATATTATCGAGACCAATACCTTCAATGCCACCCGCGTGGCCATGGCCGATTACGATATGGAGGATCTCAGCTACGAGATCAATGTCGAGGCGACAAGGCTGGCGCGGCAGGCGGCCGACAGCTATGAAACCGATGAGCGTCCGCGTTATGTCGCCGGCGTGCTCGGCCCCACCAACCGCACCTGCTCGATATCACCGGACGTCAACGACCCCGGTTTTCGCAATATCACCTTTACCGAGCTGGCCGAGGCCTACAGCGAGTCCACCCGCGGCCTGATCGAGGGCGGCGCCGATATTATCCTGATCGAAACCATTTTCGACACGCTCAATGCCAAGGCGGCTATCTTTGCCGTCAAGCAGGTCTTCGAGCAGGACGGCGTCGAGCTGCCGATCATGATTTCCGGCACCATTACCGACCAGTCCGGGCGCACCCTGACCGGCCAGCTGACCGAGGCCTTCTATAACTCGCTGCGCCACGCCGAGCCGATCTCCATCGGCCTGAACTGTGCCCTGGGTCCGGATGACCTGCGCCAGTATGTGCAGGAGCTGTCGCGTATATCCGAGTTTCATACTTCCGCGCACCCCAATGCCGGCCTGCCCAATGAAATGGGCGGGTATGATCTCAGCCCCGAGGACATGGCGGTGGCGATCGGCGAGTGGGCCGATGCCGGTTTTCTCAATATCGTTGGCGGCTGCTGCGGCACCACGCCGGATCATATTCGTGCCTTTGCGGATATTGTTGCCGGCAAGGCGCCTCGTGTTATTCCCGATATTCCGGTGGAATGCCGCCTCTCCGGCCTGGAGCCGTTCAATATTGGCGAGGACTCGCTGTTCGTCAATGTTGGCGAGCGCAATAATGTCACCGGCTCGGCCCTGTTCAAGCGTCTGATTATCGAGGAGAACTACGAGGAAGCCCTGAGCGTTGCCCTGCAGCAGGTGGAAAACGGCGCGCAGATTATCGATATCAATATGGATGAGGGTATGCTCGATTCGAAGGCGGCCATGGTGCGCTTTCTCAACCTGATTGCCGCCGAGCCGGATATCTCGAAAGTGCCGGTAATGATCGATTCCTCCAAGTGGGAAGTGATCGAGGCCGGCCTGCAGTGTGTGCAGGGTAAACC
>DRLE01000036.1 GCA_011051475.1 Gammaproteobacteria bacterium | reverse complement strand
TACCGCTGATCGGTTTTTCCGGCAGTCCCTGGACCCTGGCCACCTACATGGTGGAAGGCGGCAGCAGCAAATCGTTCTCGAAAATAAAAGGCATGCTGTTTGCCGACCCGGCCAGCGCACACATGCTGATGGACAAGCTGGCCGACTCGGTCGCCAGCTATCTGAACGCGCAGATCGACGCCGGCGCCCAGGCCGTGATGATTTTCGACAGCTGGGGCGGCGCCCTGACCACAAACCATTATCGTGACTTTTCCCTGGCCTATATGCAGAAAATCGTCGACCAGCTGCAGCGCGAGAAAGACGGTGAAAAAATCCCGGTTATCCTGTTTACCAAGGGTGGCGGCCTCTGGCTGGAAGATATCGCGGCCACCGGCTGCGATGCGGTAGGTCTGGACTGGTCGGTCGATATTCACCAGGCCCGCCAGCGTATTGGTAACAAGGTTGCCCTGCAGGGCAATATGGACCCGGCCGTTATGGCCACCAATGCCGATGTCATCAGAAAGGAAGCTGCAAATATCCTTGCCGGTTTCGGCCAGCACGACAACCCGGGCAGCGGTCACGTATTTAACCTGGGACACGGCATTACGCCGAACATTACACCCGAAAACGTCGCCGCCCTGGTTGACGCCGTTCACGAACTCAGTCTTCCCTACCATAAATAAATCCACAGCCTGCTGAAGTTTGGTTATACTTTTACCTGTCACGGTCACCGGTAAAAAAACAATAACCATGCCGTATTCAAAATGGCTGCTAAATACCCTTAACCTGTGCCTCCTTCTGCTTAGCTGTCAGGTAGCCAAAGCCGCTGAACAGGAAAGTCCTGAAGCCGCCGGAAATCCACGCCCGAAAATCGGCCTGGTACTGAGCGGTGGTGGCGCCCGCGGTTTTGCCCATATCGGTGTACTGAAGGTACTGGAGGAGAACAATATACCGGTCGATTTCGTTGTCGGCACCAGTATGGGCTCGATTGTCGGCGGCCTTTATGCCATTGGCCTGACGCCCGAGGATATCGAGTTCGGCGTTACCGGCATCGACTGGGACAGGGTGTTTATCGACTTTGCCAAACGCTACCAGAAACGCTTCCGCCGCAAGCAGGACGATTACGATTTCTACGGCATCAAGCGCCTGGGCTTTGTCGATAACAGGATCGTCATTCCGCCCGGCATTATCGAGGGCCAGCAGATAGAACTGGCGCTGGACCGCCTCGCCTACCCCGGTTTCAATGTCAGGGATTTTGACAAACTGAGCATTCCCTATCGCGCCGTCGCCACCAATCTTGAAAACGGCAAACCCTTTATCATCGACCACGGCAATATCGCCCGCGCCATGCGCGCCAGTATGTCGATTCCCGGTGCCCTGCCGCCGATCACCATCGACGGCACACTACTGGTCGACGGCGGTATCGCCAACAATATCCCGATTGGTGTGGCCCGAAATATGGGCGCAGAGGTTGTTATTGTGGTTGACGTCAGCGCGCCCCTGCTGAAAAAAGAAGACATCAAATCCGGCCTGGATGTCACCGGCCAGCTGACAACCATAATGACCCGGCGTATTGCCGATGAGCAGCTGAAATCCCTGGGGAAACAGGACGTCCTGATCGTTCCCGGTGAGCGCGAGATCACCTCTTCCGACTTCAATAAATACCCGGAGCTGATCAAAGCAGGCCAGGTTTCAGCCATGGAACAACTGGCGTCCTTGAAACGCTACAGCCTGAGTGATGAAGACTACGCCAGCTATAAACAGTCCCTGCCGAAGATCGCCGACAGAAACCCGATTATCGACTTTATAGAAATCCATAACAACACCATACTCAGGGACGGCATTATCAAGGTAAGAATCTCACAGAAAACCGGGGAGCCGCTGGACGTGCTGCAGCTGGAGGATGATCTTTCGGCGATATACGGACTGGATTACGCCAGCTCGGTGGTTTATTCCGTTGAAAAACGCGATGGCAAAACCGGTCTGTTTATCTATGTTCGGGACCGCAAGTGGGCACGGGAATACCTGGAGTTTGGCCTCTCCATCGAGACCAGCTTCGAAATTCAGTCGATTACCAACCTGTACGCCTCGTTTACCAGCACTATCAACAGCCTGGCCGGTGAGATTCGTGCCATCGCTGCCCTGGGCAGTGAGCCCGAAATAGAGCTGGAATACTTCCAGCCGCTGACGCTGAAACTGGATTATTATTTTTCCGGCAAGCGCGGTTATGACACCAGGATATTTCCGATACTCGATGACAAAGTTGTTCTGGGCGTTGAACGCATTAACCGGGACTACTACATTCTTGCTGTCGGCAAGACCTTTATGCAGACAACCGACCTGCGCTTTGGCTTTCATGATGCTTCAGGCAGCATCAGTTCAATCAGCGGTGTCGAAGCCAACAGACCTGATTTCGATGAAAACTACCTGTTTGTACGTCTGCGCCACGACTCACTGAACAGTTTCGGCGTTCCCACCTCGGGCATGTACGCCAACCTGGAATATATTGCCAACCGGGAAAGTCTCGGCTCGGACCTGGATCTCGACCAGATCAAGCTGGCGCTGGCGGTTGCCGGCACCTACAAGCGCTATACCGTACTCAGCCGCCTGATCGCCGAAACCACGCTGAATGACAACAAACAGTTACCCAATATCAATAACCTGTTTCTGCACGGTGGCTTTCTGGAGCTGTCGGGAACGGTACGCAATGAACTTCTGGGACAGCACTTCGGCATGCTGCAGGCTGTTTTCTCGCGCAAGCTGGGAGAATCATCACTGCTACCGACCTACGGCGGCTTTTCACTGGAAGCGGGCAATGCCTGGCTGGAGTCCGGTGACATCAAGCGGGACAATATACGCTATGCCGGCAGCCTGTTCCTGAGTGTCGACACCTTTCTTGGACCGATTTATCTGGCCGTCGGCGCCACCGACAAGGGAGAAAACGCCTTCTACTTCAATCTGGGAAACAACTTCCTGTTACGCAATAACTAGGGAAGCGGCTAGAAAAGCTGTTCCGGAATAGCCGCGGCATCATTCCCACTGGCCGGCACTTCCATCTGCGGCGCACTGTTCATGGCAGGCACCCTTTCCTTGCGGAAAATCTCGAACACGGTATTGGTATCGGTATCGGTGGCAATCTGACCGGTTTCCGCGTTGATCTTGATCGTCACCAGGCCTTCAGGCCGCGGCAGCTGACGCTCGGGCTTGCCAGCCAGAGCGACGCGCATAAAGTCGATCCAGACAGGCAGTGCCGCACGTGAAGCCGTTTCCCGGTTGCCCAGCGGCTTCAGTTGGTCAAAGCCCAGCCAGGTCGTGGTTACCAGGTCGGGGTTATAGCCATTGAACCAGGCATCACGCTGATCATTGGTGGTACCGGTCTTGCCTGCGAGATCCTTGCGACCCAGCGCCAGCGCTCGCCGGCCGGTACCACGCAGAATCACGTCCTGCAGAATGGAGTTCATCTGGAAAGCCAGGCGCGGCTCCAGGGTTCTTTCCGCCTGTTTCGGCAGTTTAACCAGGCTGTCTTCACTGTCCTGACCGGACCATTTCTGCTGCCTGATCACACAGGACACACAGGCCACAACCGGATCCGCCTCGAACAGAACACTGCCGTCTGCATCAACAATACGCTGAATCAGATAGGGCTTGGTCAGATAACCGCCGGTAGCAAAAACAGAGTACACACGCGACATCTGCAGCGGACTGACCTCGGCACTGCCCAGCGCCAGTGACAGGTCATGCGGCAGTTCGGCCGGATCAAGGCCGAAGTTCTTCGCAAACTCGGTAGCATACCTGATACCGATGGAACGCAGAATACGTATGGAAACCAGGTTTCGTGATTTATACAGCGCTTCGCGCAGGCGGGTGGGACCAAAGGTTTTGCCGCTGTAGTTTTCCGGTCGCCATGCCGCCTCCAGTGCCTTGTCCTCGAACACGACCGGCGCATCATTGATCAATGTGGCAGGGGTATAGGATTTTTCCAGGGCAGCCGCATAAATAATCGGCTTGAAGCCGGAGCCTGCCTGCCTTTTGGCCTGTACCACGCGGTTAAACTTGCTGTGAGCAAAGTCAAAGCCGCCGGTCAGCGCCTGTATGGCGCCGGTATTGGGGTCGACCGAAACCAGCGCACCCTGTATTTCGGGTATCTGCGCCAGGCTCCAGCCGCTGGCCGGCTCATGCGCCAGCCAGACCACGTCACCGGGTTTAATCACTTCCGATACGGTCTTCAGCTCATCACCGACACGGTTAACACTGATATATTTACGTGCCCATTTAATGCCCGACCAGGGTATGCGAACCTGGTTGCCATCTTTCAGCAGGGCAATGGCGGAACGCTTGTCTTCGGCCACAACCGCTGCCTCGGCCCCTGCTCCGCCTCTGGTTTCAGTGGCCGGTGGCACAGCGGAGCTGTCATCATTAACCGACAGAATCAGCGCGGGCACAAAGCGGCCATAATTTTCATCATCCTTTAAGACCTCTGACAGGTCGGCGGGCTCGCCGGTGGACGCCGCACCTCCGCTTCCCCCATCCATATCCACATGACGAATCACTCCACGATAACCATGGCGCCGGTCATAGGCGACCAGACCGTTCCAGATACTGTCGTTGGCTGCCTGCTGCAGGCGCTTGTTGATCGTGGTGTAGACTTTCAGACCGCGCACATAGGCCTGATCGCCGAATTGCCGGACAATTTCGGAGCGCGCCATTTCATTGACATAGGGCGCGTAAACACCCAGCATGCTGCGATGGCGCCTGGCCGTTACCGGCGCGGCCTTTGCCTGGGCAAACTGTTCATTATTGATATAACCCAGTTGCAGCATGCGCCCGAGTACATAATTGCGACGGATAATGGCGCGCTCGGGATTGATAATCGGGTTGTAGGTGGAAGGCGCCTTCGGCAGGCCTGCTATCATGGCTATCTGCGCCAGGGTCAGGTCGTCCAGGTCAACGCCATAGTATATCTGCGCGGCGGCCGCCACACCGTAGGAACGGTTACCCAGGTAAATCTTGTTCAGGTAAAGCTCAAGGATTTTCTCCTTGTTCAGCTCGCGCTCGATTTTCAGTGCCAGCAGAATTTCGTTGAGCTTGCGTAAATAGGTTTTTTCACTGCTTAAATAGAAGTTGCGCGCCAGCTGCATGGTAATGGTACTGCCACCCTGGCCGCGTTCGCCGGTCATTACCAGATGCATGGCGGCACGCAGAATCCCCTGATAATCAACACCCGGGTGCTCAAAGAAACGGTCATCCTCGGCAGACAGGAATGCCTGCTGCATCAGCGCCGGAATCTCATCAAGTTTTTTCGGCGTACGTCTTTTCTCGCCGAATTCCCCCATTAATGCGCCATCACTGCTATAAATACGTAGAGGTACCTGAAGTTGCACATTACTCAAACCTTCGATGGAAGGTAATTTGGGGTTGAGGTAGAAATAGCCGCCAACCACCGTTGCAGCAATCAGCAGCGACATAACCAGGGAAACGATAAGGAATAACTTGAAAATATTTAGAAAACGCACTGTTCCTTTACCTGCGATCTGAAGTGTAAGTCGGCAAAGTATATAGGTTTAGGGGAAAAGTTTCGACATAGTTCAGTCTTGCCTAGTAATTTTCTGTACTTACCGCTAATATTTAATGCAAAAATTATAATATATTCTATAACTACCTTTAAAATATATAAATCAGGGGAAAAGGGTGGGTCTGCTAACTCGCAAAAAACCGGCCATACTGGGTCTGGATATCAGCTCGACGTCAGTCAAACTGCTCGAGCTGGCTCAGGAAGGTGAAAAGTACAAGGTACAAAGCCTCGCTATCGAGCCTTTACCGGATAATGCCGTGGTTGATAAAAATATCCAGGACGTTGAAGCCGTCGGCAACACCATTCTCAAGGCCGTCAAACGCGCCGGCACCAAAACCAAAAATGCTGCGGTTGCCGTTTCCGGCTCGGCCGTCATTACCAAGATCATTACCATGCCCGCCGGCCTAAGCGATGACGAGCTCGAGGCCCAGATTGAAATGGAAGCAGACCAGTACATTCCCTACCCGCTTGAAGAGATCAATCTGGATTTCGAGGTTCTGGGCGAGTCTGAAAACAACCCGGAAACCGTTGATGTCCTGCTGGCTGCGTCACGCAGCGAAAATATCGAATTACGCTCCGCCGCGCTTGCACTGGGAGGCCTGACCCCCAAGATCGTGGACGTCGAAGCCTATACCGTTGAAAACTCCTCACGCCTTATCGCCCACCAGCTTGAAGGCGGCGCCGAGGACAAGCTTATTGCCATCATCGATATCGGCGCTACCATGACCAGCCTGAATGTGGTTGAGAACTTTCACCTTATATATACCCGTGAGCAGAGTTTTGGCGGCAAGCAGCTTACCGAGGAAATCATGCGCCGCTATGGCCTGGCCTACGACGAGGCCGGACGCCTGAAAAAGGAAGGCGGTTTGCCAGACAACTATATTCCCGAAGTACTTGAGCCCTTCAAGGAAACCATTGCCCAGCAGGTCAGTCGTTTTCTGCAGTTCTTCTACACCTCCGGCCAGCATAATGCCGTTGACATGATTGCACTGGCCGGTGGCTGCGCATCTATTCCGGGTATTGACGAACTTGTCGAATCACATCTGGATACGCCCACCGTCATCGCCAACCCGTTTGCGGAGATGACACTGTCGTCGAAAGTTAACCCGCAGGCTCTGAGCAATGATGCTCCTTCATTAATGATTGCCTGCGGCCTTGCCATGAGGAGTTTCGACTAATGGCGCATATTAACTTACTACCCTGGCGCGAAGAACAGAGACAGGAACAGACCCGGCAGTTTATCACTATTACAATCCTGTCACTGCTGCTGACCGGCGCACTGGTTTTCCTCGTGCACATGACTCTGGACAACCAGATCCAGCACCAGAAATACCGTAACAAGCTGCTACAGGACGAAATCAGCCGCCTGGATGCCGCACTTGAACAGATCAAGGGACTGGAAGAAACCAAGGCACAACTGCTTGCCCGTATGGAGGTTATTCAGTCATTACAGCAACAGCGGCCACAGATCGTTCACCTGTTTGATGATTTTGTACGTACCGTACCGGAAGGCATTTATCTGACCGAAATCACCCAGAATGGCAACGAACTCATAATAAAGGGTGTGGCCGAATCAAACGGCCGCGTATCCGCCTATATGCGCAATATTGACGCATCTGAATGGATGTCCACACCCAAGCTCAAGGTTATTGAAACACGCAAGGGCACGCTACGAAGCAGCGACTTCACACTGATAACTTCACAGTCTTCCCCCGATAAGAACAAAGACAACAACGAAGGAGATGACAAATAATGGATCTCTCCGAACTCAGACTAGAAGACCTGGATATTGACGATCTGAAGAAGATCGGCAGCGCGCCACTGCCTGTAAAAGTTGCGATTATTGTCGTTTTATGTATCGCGCTGGCTGTTGCCGGTTACTTCCTGGATACAACAAAGCAGAAAGCCGAACTTGAAAAAATGCAGGCTGAAGAGCAGACCCTGCGCACCATATTCAGCGCCAAGCAGGCCAAGGCCGCCAACCTCGAGGCCTACAAACAGCAGCTTGAAGAAATGCGGACCTCGTTCGGCACACTGCTTCGGCAGCTGCCGAATGAAACCGAAATTGAAACCCTGCTGACGGATATTTCCCAGACCGGTATATCAGCCGGCCTGGAAATCGAATATTTCAAGCCGGAAGGCCTGCAGCCCAGGGAATTCTATTCCGAGTACCCGATCAAGCTCAAGGTGACCGGTCGCTTCCACGAATTTGCCGAATTTATCAGCGGAGTCGCTGCACTGCCGCGCATTGTTACCGTAAGGGACATTTCCATCAAACCGGCCGACCCCAAGGGCGGTGTAAAACTCACCATGGAGCTGACAGCTATTACCTATCAGTATCTTGATGAGTCATCGGAAGAAGCACAGCAGGAGGCCGGAAAATGATCAAGTTCAAGCCTGCCATTATTGCTGTCAGCCTGCTCGGTGTCAGTGCCTGCAGCCAGGATATATCCGACCTGCAGACCTTTATTGCACAGACCAAATCATCGCATGTGGGCAGCGTAAAGCCATTGCCGCAATTCAAGCCCTATGAAAGCTTCAGTTATTCTGCCGGCGACCTGCGCGACCCCTTCGTCGCCACCGTTGACCTGGAAGAAGACAGCGACACCGTCACCAGCAGCATCAACCCCGACCAGACCCGCCCCAGGCAGCCACTGGAAGTTTTCCCGCTGGACACACTCAGCATGGTTGGCATCCTGGAACAGGGTGACCAGTTATGGGGCCTGATCAAGGACCCGCAGAACATCGTGCACCGCGTCCAGGTCGGTAATTACATGGGCCAGAATGAGGGCAGAATCGTCAGGATCACCGAATCCGAAATCGACCTTGTCGAGATCGTTCCTGATGGCATTGGTGGATATATAGAACGAGAGGCATCAATCGCGATAGGCGGAGAGTAAATCGCGTGCGCGTGGAGAGAAACATGTTAAAAACAACAATAAACAATCATTCAAAAAGGCAAAGCATGAAAATTCCCTGTCTGACCAGATACTTTATCCAGGTTTTATCCCTGTTCTGCCTGTTAAACAGCTATGCGTTCGCCAGGGCCGAGGCACCGGCTGTCGAGGGCGCCTCCAATGTCATTCAGGGCATCGAGTACTCTACACTGCCGGGAAGCCGCCTGCAGATAAGCCTTCATTTAAGCCAGCAGGCCGTAACACCGATGAGCTTTACGATAGACAATCCTGCTCGTATTGCCTTTGACTTTGCCAATACCGGCAGCACCCTGCCGAAACGCTCCCAGCCCATCGGCATCGGTGTCGCTCAGTCGATAACAACCATTTCGACCAAAACAAAAACCCGCGTTATCCTGAATCTCTCCGAAGTTGTACCCTACCAGGTAAGCACACAGGGAAACAATGTACTGATTACACTCGACAGTGAAGCAACCGGCGCTGCCTTCGACGCAACAGCTCCCTCATCCGTTTCCGTACCGGCCGGCGCACCACGTTTTAGTGACGTACCACGCGGCATTGAGAATATTGACTTCAGACGTGGTGAGGAAGGTGAAGGCCGTGTCGTCATCAAGCTGACTGACCCGAATATACCCATGGATATCAGCGAAGAATTCGGCAAGGTGGTTGTCAGATTCCTGGGCGCCGACCTGCCAGACAAACTGCGCCAGACGCTGGACGTACTCGACTTTGCCACCCCGGTAAAATCCATCAGCAGCTTTGAAGAAGAAGGTAATGTCCGCATCGAGATCGAGCCAATCAACAGCAATTTCGAACATGTTGCCTACCAGGCCAATGACCTGTTCACCGTCGAGCTGAAGCCCATCAGCAAGGAAGAGCTGGAAGAAGTCAATAAAGAAAAGTTCGGCTACACCGGTGAACGCCTGTCACTCAACTTCCAGGACATCCCGGTACGTGCGGTGCTGCAGTTGATCGCCGACTTTACCAGCCTGAACGTCGTTGTCAGCGATTCGGTTGACGGCAACCTGACCCTGCGCCTGAAAAATGTACCCTGGGACCAGGCGCTGGATATTATCCTCAAGGCCAAGGGCCTGTCCAAGCGTCAGTCCGGCACGGTGATGATGATCGCGCCCAGTGAAGAAATTGCCGCCCAGGAGAAAATCGATCTGGAAGCACAGCAGTCCATTACCGATCTGGCTCCGATCCGCACCGCATACTTCACCATTAACTTCGCCAAGGCTGCCGAACTGGCCGCCATCTTTACCGGTGAAGGCGGTACTGGTGGCGGTGACCTGGAAGAGGGTGAAGGCGGAGCCGTCAGCAATGGCAATACCGGCATGCTCAGCTCCCGCGGCAGCCTGATTATCGACGAGCGCACCAACAGCATTATCGTGAAAGACACGGAGGAAGTGATTTCCGAGATCCGCCGGACCCTGAAAAAACTGGACATCCCCATTCGCCAGGTCATGATTTCATCCCGTATTGTTATTGCCTCGGATGAATTCACCAAGGAGCTGGGCTCACGCTTCGGTGTTACCCGCGCAGCCACAAATTCCAACGGCTTTGGCGTGACCACGGGCACCTTTGCCGGCGCCGACGCCATTGCCGACAGCGGCCTGCAGAATATTGCCAACAACGGTACACCTGAACCGTTCACCCTGCCAAGCGGCGCAACCGCGACCGACCGTCTTAATGTCAACCTCGGCACGGTCGGTGCCGCCGGCAGCCTGGCCTTTGCCGTACTGACCGGCAGCAACCTGATCGACCTGGAAATCTCCGCACTGCAGGCCGAGAACCAGGGTGAGATCATATCCAGTCCTCGCGTGGTTACCGCGGATCGCCACCAGGCGCGTATTGAACAGGGTGTTGAAATTCCCTATCTGTCCGCATCATCCAGTGGCGCAACCCAGGTACAGTTCAAAAAGGCAGTACTCAGTATCGACGTCACCCCGCAGATTACACCGGATGACCGCGTGATCATGGATCTGTCGGTTAATAATGATACCGTTGGTGACATCTTTGCCGGTGTACCCAGCATCGATACCCGTGAAGTCAATACCCAGGTCCTGGTCAACAATGGTGATACCGTTGTACTGGGTGGTATTTATCAACAGGTCAATCGCGAAGAAGTCGACAAGGTTCCTTTCCTGGGCGACATTCCGCTGCTGGGTTACCTCTTCAGACATACACTGGAGAACAATGCAAAACGTGAACTACTGATATTTGTTACCCCTAAAATCCTGAAAGATTCTTTATCCCTATAGTTACCTTTTACAGGTAAGGATGAAACAGACATGAACAAGCGCTTTATAGTATTAACGTCACTGCTCTTCAGCAGCCTGCTGCTGATCAGCAGTTGCAGTGAAGACAACAGTTCGTTTGAAACACCTAATACATCAGGCACAGCCAGCAATAACAGTCCTGTCTCACAGAAAAACTTTACTCTCCTGGCTTCACCCACCGAAGTTTCATTTTTCGATATTGAAAAAGGTTTTAACGAACAAACCTCAAAAATATCAGTACGTATCGGTGACAGCAAGAACCAGCTGGTCACGGGTGAGCGCACGATATATTTTCGAACCGAATGGGGCCTGATTGATCCAAGTTGCACAACCAAGGACGGAGCATGTGAGGTTACCTGGCGCACAATGCGATCGGAGGATGTGCCCAGC
Organism: Gammaproteobacteria bacterium; assembly: GCA_011051475.1. GTDB lineage: Bacteria > Pseudomonadota > Gammaproteobacteria > SZUA-229 > SZUA-229. The sequence continues at coordinate 42,352 of DRLE01000036.1, read as the reverse complement.
GACCTGAGAAACACGATTGTTGCCTATTCTCACGGCGGGCAGGAAACTTACCAGGATTTCAACGGCAATAACCGCTATGATGATGGCGATACCTATGAGGACCTTGAAGAGCCATACATCGATCTTGACAGAAGCGGGGATTACTCCAGCGGCGATGTCATTATTGATACCATAAACGGCCTTGATCTTACCGGCGCCAATCAAAAGCATGATGATGCCGATGGTTATTATAATGGCCCTGACTGTTCACATAGCACAGACTGCAGCCCTGTTCTGTCCAATATTACAGTCTGGGCAGCAAACACCATCCTGCTCACCACCAACAAGGCATCACTTGGCGGATCGGTTAGCGGCCTGACGACAGGAACACTGGTACTGCAAAGCCCGGGCGTGTTCGATCTTGTCATTTCTACTGATGGTGCCTTCACATTCCCCCCCGACTTATCCCTTGGAAGCTCATACAATGTTACGGTCAAAACTAACCCGGCCGGCCTGACATGCACTGTCACGGATGGCCAGGGAGTCATATATTCAGACATTACCAATATAGCTGTAAATTGCAGCTAAACCCGACCACTCAAATCGGGTATAAAAACCGGGGCACCTGAGCTGCCCCGGTTTTTTTATGCACCTTTATATAAATCACCTGCTCCATGCGTCGTCTGCCTGATTATCATGGCGCCATCTGTTAACATAGCCGCACTCGGATTCAAACGGAGCATCGCTGAAAAGCTTCCATGCGCAAAGACAATATTTTCCTCATCGGCCTTATGGGCACCGGCAAAACCACGGTCGGGCGCCAGCTTGCGCGCAGGCTGAAAATGGATTTTTACGACAGTGACCGGGTCATCGAGGAGCGCACCGGTGCGGATATACCGCTTATCTTCGAGAAAGAAGGCGAAGAAGGTTTCCGCAGGCGTGAAAAAGCCATTATCGACGAACTGACCGGCCGGCAGAACATTATTCTCGCCACCGGTGGCGGCGCCATACTCGACCCGGAAAACCGGGCGCATCTGAAAAACCGCGGCACGGTTTTCTATCTGAAAAGCGATCTTGGTACCCTGGTCGAGCGCACCAGCCGCGACAAAAACCGCCCCCTGCTGCACGCGGACGAACCTGCCGAAACCATCCTGCAGCGCCTGCTCGATCAGCGCGGCCCCCTGTACGAAGAAACCGCCGACCATATTATCGAGAATGTAAACAACTCGATTCATGACGTAATACAGGCTATTATTAAGCGTCTTTAACACATTTCTTCCTGATATAAAGCAAAATGATTACTTTGACCGTTGAGCTCGGTGAGCGCAGCTACCCCATCTATATCGGCGACAAACTGCTGGGCCAGAGCGAGCTGATAAAACAGCATATTCCCGGCAACAGCGCGCTGATCGTCAGTAATGAGACCGTGGCCCCGCTGTACCTGGAAAAGACACAGGCCATGCTCGGCGGACTGAAAACCGAGTCGGTTATCCTGCCCGATGGCGAAAAATACAAGAACCTGGAAGTACTGAACCAGATATACGACGGCCTGCTGCGCAACCACTTCGATCGCAATACCACGGTTATCGCCCTGGGTGGCGGCGTGGTCGGCGATATGGCCGGCTTTGCCGCCGCCAGCTACCAGCGCGGTGTACACCTGATTCAGATCCCTACCACCCTGCTCTCACAGGTCGATTCCTCGGTGGGCGGCAAGACCGGGGTCAATCACCCCCTGGGCAAGAACATGATCGGCGCCTTCTACCAGCCGCGCGCGGTGATCGCCGATACCGACACCCTCGACACCCTGCCCGAACGCGAACTTTCCGCCGGCATTGCCGAGGTCATCAAGTACGCCCTGATCTGCAAGCCGGATTTTTTCCAGTGGCTGGAAGCGAACATGCCCGCCCTGCTGGCCCGCGACAGGCAGGCCTTAAGTTACGCCATCGAGGTTTCCTGCCGCACCAAGGCCGAAGTGGTGGCGGCGGACGAGCGCGAAAGCGGCCGGCGCGCCCTGCTCAACCTCGGCCACACCTTTGGCCACGCCATTGAAAACGGCATGGGTTACGGCCAGTGGCTGCACGGCGAAGCCGTGGCTGCCGGTATGTGTATCGCCGCTGTCATGTCCAGCCAGATGGGCTGGATGAGCGAAGAGGAAACCGCGAAAACCATCAGCCTGATTGAACAGGCAAAACTGCCCAGCCGACCACCTGCAGAAATGAGCACGCAGCAGTTTATCGAGCTGATGTCCGTGGACAAGAAAGTGCTGGACGGTGTTATGCGCCTGGTGCTGATGAAAGGCATTGGCAGGGCCGTGCTCACCAGTGACTACAGCATAGCTGACCTGAAAAAGGCCCTGGACACCTGCCTGGCCGAGGCACAGCAGACTGCCACTACGGACAAGGCATGAAGCAGAGCAGCTACAGCGAACACCTGGTCAGCTATGCCTGCGACGACACCCGCTCGCTGGGTCGCCAGCACGAGGAAAGCCACCCCACCTACCGCAATGAATACCAGCGCGACCGTGACCGCATTATTCACTCGGCCGCCTTTCGCCGCCTCGAATACAAGACCCAGGTTTTCGTCAACCACGAGGGCGACCTGTTCCGTACCCGACTCACCCACTCGCTGGAAGTCGCGCAGATAGCCCGCAGCATCGCCCGCGAGCTGTGCCTGCACGAAGACCTGAGCGAAGCCATCGCCCTGGCACACGACCTGGGACATACGCCTTTCGGCCATGCCGGGCAGACCGCGCTGAATAACTGCATGAAAGATTTCGGCGGCTTCGAGCACAATATACAGTCGCTGCGCGTGGTCGACCGGCTGGAACAGAAATACGCCGACTTCGACGGCCTTAACCTGACCTTCGAGACCCGCGAAGGCATACTCAAGCACTGCTCAATCAGCAACGCCGAAAATCTCGGCGACGTCGGTCAGCGTTTTCTCGATAAAACCCAGCCCGGCCTGGAGGCCCAGCTCACCGACTACTCGGATGAAATCGCCTATAACAACCACGACATCGATGACGGCATCCGCTACGGCCTGATATCCATGGACGAGATTCGTCAAACCGAGCTGTTCAGCACACAGTACGAAATCGTCAATAAAAAATACCCCGGTCTGGATGACAAGAAAATGATCCACGAGGTCATCCGCCGCATGATCAATGTCATGGTGGTCGACCTGATCGACACCTCGAAACAGAATATTGACAGGGCTTCACTGAACAGCATTGGCGATGTGCGCAGACAGCCGCAACGCCTGATGGCCTTCAGCGAAGAGATGACACAGAAAAAGCTGGAGCTTAAACAGTTTCTGCGCAAAAACCTGTACCAGCATTACCGCGTGCACCGCATGACCAAAAAAGCCGCCGATGTTATCGAGGCACTGTTCAACGCCTTTATGAACGATCTGCAGATCCTGCCACCGGAAGCACTGGCGCATTGCCTGCAGCTAAAGGAAAGGCACGGCGAGAAAGGTGTCGCCCGTGGCGTTTCCGACTATATTGCCGGCATGACCGACCGTTATGCCATTGTCGAGTTCGAAAGGATTTTCAACCCGCGCCAGCTTTCCTTCGTCAACCTGATTCCCTGATCCTGCTCCGTGGCCGGCCGTATCCCGAGAAACTTTATCGATGACCTGATCGCGCGCACGGATATCGTCGAGGTCATCAATGCCCGCGTACCCCTGAAACGCAAGGGCAAGGAATACATGGCCTGCTGTCCGTTTCACAACGAGAAAACACCCTCCTTTACCGTCAGCGAAGCCAAACAGTTCTATTACTGCTTCGGCTGTCACGCCAAGGGCAATGTTATCGGCTTCCTTATGGAATACGAGCACCTGGATTTTGTCGGTGCTGTCGAAGCCCTGGCCGCCGACCAGCACCTTGACGTGCCGCATGAAGACGGCGGCTTTATCAACAAGCAGACCGAAGAAAAGCAGCCCTTATACGATATTCTGAAACAGGCCAGCGAGCTCTACCAGCAGCAGCTGAAAAGCGATGCGCGCGCCATCGATTATCTGAAACAGCGCGGACTCAGTGGCGAAATCGCGCGTAACTTCAAGATCGGTTACGCGCCCGACGGCTGGGACTTTCTGCTCAGCCGCCTGGGCAAAACCACGCAGGGCCTGGACCACCTGAAAAAAGCCGGCCTGATTACCACCAGCGAAAAAGGCAAAAGCTACGACCGTTTTCGTGACCGGATTATCTTTCCGATCACCGATGCCCGCGGCCGCGTTATCGGTTTTGGCGGCAGAGTGCTGGACAGGGGTGAACCCAAGTACCTGAACTCGCCGGAAAATGCCGTCTTTCATAAAGGCTCTGAGCTCTATGGCCTGTATGAGGTCAAGCAGGCGCTGCGCAATATCGAGCGCATCCTGGTGGTCGAGGGCTATATGGACGTGGTTGCACTGGCGCAGAACGATATCCGCTACGCCGTCGCCTCACTGGGCACCGCCACCACCACCGATCAGATCCAGAAAGTCTTTCGCAGCACCCATGAAATCGTGTTCTGCTACGACGGTGACAATGCCGGCCGCAAGGCCGCCTGGCGCGCCCTGGAAAACACCCTGTCGGTAATCCGCGACGGCATGGTCGCCCGCTTTCTTTTCCTGCCGGAAAAGGAGGACCCGGACACCATGGTCAGAAAGGAGGGCCGCGAAGCCTTCGAGGCGCGCGTCAAAAACGCCACCCCGCTCTCCGACTTTCTTTTCGACAGCCTGAAAAGCCGGTTCGATATCAGCACCCGCGAAGGCAAGGCGCAACTGGCCAGCCAGGCCAATGCGCTGATAAAGAAAATGCACAACAGCCTGTTCAAGGATCTGTTGCTCGAAGACCTGTCAAAACTGGTGGGGCTCAGCCAGCAGCAGCTGGCGGAAAAGGTCGCCACCGAGCCGGCAAGACCCTCGCCGGTCAGACACAGGCCGAGGCCGAAACGCGGGCAGCAGATTCTTATTAACAAGACCCGTATCGCCATCGCCCTGCTGCTGCAGAACCCGCAACTGGCGAGCCACTGCAAGGTACCGGAGAGTTTTAAAACCGCCTTTAAAAAAGGCCTGCCACTGCTGCATACCCTGCAACAGATCATCGAAAGCAACCCGGACATTACCGCCGCCGCCCTGCTTGAACGTTTTCGCGACAACGAACATGAAAGTGTCCTGTACACACTCTCCATGCTGCAGACACCGGAAACCGAGAACAGCGAGAATATGCCAGCGGTGTATCAGGACATTATCGACCGGCTGTATATTGAAGACCGGCAGGAATATCTTGAACACAAACTCGAAAACGGCGAGCCGCTGAGCGAAGAGGAACAGAAAGAATACCTTGAGCTTTCTACCCGTTGAAAAGAAGCTTTTTTTGCCGCAAAGGACGCGAATGACGCGAAAAAAACAAAACTTTTTTGCTTTTCTTTGCGCATTTTGCGTTCTTTGCGGCAAAAAATAAAAGATTCCCGTAATACCCGCGCGCCCGTCCGGCAAGCACCCATGTTTGACATACCCGCCATTTAATGCATAATAATCGCCCAACAGCGCCAATTTGTCTCAGATTGCGGGCGCTTTATAAATACTGCTAAAGCGAGCTTCGACAGACAGATTCTTCGAAAACCCGTTTTGGCACAAGCTGAAACGGGTTTTTTTATGCCCAGGGATGGGCAGTATGCCGCAAAGAGCCAGGGACGGCGATGCGGCTATGTCCAGGGATGGGCGGGCGGATACCTGCTCCTGCAGTATCCGCACTTCCACCATCCGTGGTGGTCGTATGCCGCAAAGAGCCAGGGATGGCGATGCGGCCATGCCCAGGGATGGGCGGGCGGATACCTGCTCCTGCAGTATCCGCACTTCCACCATCCGTGGTGGTCGTATGCCGCAAGGAGCCTGCATGGCGATGTGACCCGACACTCAGCTTCAGGCAATAAACCAATATTACAGAAGGTATTTTTATGAGCAGTTATGTTTTTACATCCGAATCCGTTTCCGAAGGCCACCCGGACAAGGTAGCCGACCAGATTTCCGACGCCATACTCGACGCTATATTCGAACAGGATCACAAGGCGCGCGTTGCCTGTGAAACCATGGTCAATACCGGTATGGTGGTTATTTCCGGCGAAATCACTACCGAAGCCTGGGTCGATATGCAGGAGGTGGTGCGCAATACGGTCAAGGACATCGGTTATAACAGCTCGGAAATGGGTTTCGACTACGCTTCCTGCGCGGTGATTACCTCGATTGACAAGCAGTCCGCCGATATTGCCATGGGTGTGGATGAATCTGCAGAGCACGAACAGGGCGCCGGCGACCAGGGTCTGATGTTCGGCTATGCCAGCAATGAAACCGATGTGCTGATGCCGGCCCCCATTACCTACGCCCACCGCCTGGTCAAACGTCAGGCCGAACTGCGCAAGAACGGTACCCTGCCCTGGCTACGCCCGGATGCCAAAAGCCAGGTGACCCTGCGTTACGAAGACGACAAACCCGTCGCCGTAGATGCCGTGGTGCTGTCTACCCAGCACGCCGCGGACATCAGCTACGATACCCTGCGTGAGGCCATTATGGATGAAATCATCCTGCACGAACTGCCGGAAGAATGGATCACCAAAGACACCCTGTTTCATATCAACCCCACCGGCAAGTTCGTCATCGGCGGCCCTGTGGGTGACTGCGGCCTGACCGGGCGCAAGATCATTGTCGATACCTACGGCGGCATGGCCCGCCACGGTGGCGGCGCCTTCTCCGGCAAGGACCCTTCCAAGGTCGATCGTTCCGCCGCCTATGCCGGCCGTTATGTGGCCAAAAACGTGGTTGCCGCCGGTCTGGCCGATCGCTGTGAAATCCAGGTCTCCTACGCCATTGGCGTGGCCGAGCCGACCTCGATATCCATCCAGACCTTCGGTACCGGCAGGATTGCCGATGAGAAAATCGTCGAGCTGATCCGCGAGCACTTTAATCTGAAACCGCGCGGCATTGTCGACATGCTCGACCTGCTGCGCCCGATTTACCGCAAAACCGCGGCCTACGGGCATTTCGGCCGCGAAGAACCGGAATTCAGCTGGGAAAAAACCGATAAAGCAGATGCATTAAAGGCCGCAGCTGGGCTATAATTAACAACTTATTCTGAGGAGCGCTGCAACAGCCGACGGATCATCCGGCAGCTGTCAGGCTCAGAAAACGCTTCGCCCTGCCTGCAGGGCGGAATGATAGAACAACGGCGCTCATTTCTTTAATTTTTAACGATTAGGAGATGAGCATGAACGCCGTCGTCGATACAAACAACTCCACTGACTATAAAGTCGCAGACATCTCTCTGGCCGAATGGGGCCACAAGGAAATTCGCATAGCCGAAGTCGAAATGCCCGGCCTGATGGCCCTGCGTGAAGAATACGGCGAGGAAAAACCACTCAAGGGCGCGCGCATTACCGGCAGCCTGCACATGACCATTCAGACCGCCGTACTCATCGAAACCCTGGTTGCCCTGGGCGCCGAGGTACGCTGGGCTTCCTGCAATATCTTCTCCACCCAGGACCACGCTGCCGCGGCCATTGCCGATCAGGGCATTCCCGTATTTGCCTGGAAGGGCGAAACCATCGAGGAATACTGGTGGTGTACCGAGCAGGCCCTGACCTGGCCGGACGGCGGCACCCCGAACATGATCCTGGACGATGGCGGCGATGCCACCCTGCTGATCCACAAGGGCGTGGAATTCGAAAAGGCCGGCGCCGTACCCGAAGCCAAAGAAGACGACAACGAGGAATGGAAGGCCATTCTCGATCTGCTTAACCGTACCATTTCACCGGGCAGTGACAAGTGGACACAGATCGCCAACGCCGTCAAAGGCGTCACCGAGGAAACCACCACCGGCGTACATCGCCTGTACCAGATGCAGGAAGCCGGCGAACTGCTGTTCCCTGCGATGAACGTCAACGACTCGGTGACCAAGTCCAAGTTCGACAACCTCTATGGCTGCCGCGAATCCCTGCTCGACGGTATCAAGCGTGCCACCGACGTCATGATTGCCGGCAAGATCTGCGTGGTCCTGGGTTACGGCGATGTCGGCAAGGGCTGCGCCCAGGCATTCCGCGGCATGGGCGCCACCGTGTGGGTTACCGAAATCGACCCTATCTGTGCGCTGCAGGCGGCGATGGAAGGCTATCGTGTGGTTGAAATGAACGACATCGCCGACCAGGGCGACATCTTCGTCACCACCACCGGCAATGTCAACGTGATCAACCACGAGCACATGAAGGCCATGAAGAATGAGGCCATTGTCTGCAATATCGGTCACTTCGATTCCGAGATTGAAATCGCCGCGCTGGAGCAGTACCAGTGGGAAGAAATCAAGCCGCAGGTCGACCACGTTATTTTCCCTGATGGCAAGCGCATTATCGTGCTGGCCAAGGGCCGCCTGGTCAACCTGGGCTGTGCCACCGGTCACCCCAGCTTCGTTATGTCCGCCTCCTTCACCAACCAGGTGATGGCGCAGATCGAGTTCTTCAACCATGCCGACAAATATGGCAATGAAGTCTATGTCCTGCCCAAGGCACTGGACGAAAAGGTCGCGCGCTTCCACCTGGACAAGATCGGCGCCAACCTGACCCAGCTGACGCCGGAGCAGGCCGACTACATCCAGGTTCCGGTGGAAGGCCCGTACAAGCCTGACCACTACCGCTACTAGGCGGTGACCAGCGCTTACTGTCATAACCAGATACAAGGACAAGCCATGAACAACCGCGAGCCGGTTTTCAGCTGCGAGTTTTTCCCGCCGCGCACAGACGCCGGCATGGAAAAACTGCTGCTGAGCCGGGATGCTTTAGACAAGGTCATACAGCCGGCCTATTACTCGGTCACCTTCGGTGCCGGTGGCGCCACCCGTGACCGCACCCTGGAAACGGTAAAGCGGCTGCGCGCCGACAGTACCGAGGTGGCGCCGCATATTTCCTGTATCGGCTCCAGCAAGGCGCAGATCAGCGCACTGCTGGACGAATACCGGAAGCTTGGCGTCAACCGCCTGGTTGCCCTGCGCGGCGATATTCCCGACGGTGAAAGCACCGGTGAGCTCACCCATGCCAACGAGCTGGTAAGCTATATCCGTGAAACCACGGGCGAACACTTCAGTATCGAAGTGGCCGCCTACCCGGAGTATCACCCCGAGGCCACCACACCACAGGCCGACTTTGCGTTTTTCAAACAGAAAGTTGAGGCCGGTGCCAACGGTGCCATTACCCAGTACTTCTACAATATCGATGCCTACCGGCACTTTATGGACAACTGTCAGCGGGCCGGTATCGATATTCCGGTGACCCCCGGCATCATGCCGATAAGCAGCTTCGAGGGCCTGGTGCGTTTTTCCGACCTGTGCGGCGCGGAAATTCCCCGCTGGATCCGCAAGCAGCTGGAAGCCTATGCCGATGACAGGGACAGCCTGGTCGACTTCGGCCTCGACGTGGTTGCCGATCTGTGCCAGCGCCTGCTTGATGAAGGTGCCCCAGGTCTGCACTTCTACACCCTGAACCAGTTTGAGGCCAGCAACCGCATCTGGGAAAGACTGGGCTGGAAAAAACCGGGCGCCTGAGCGTGCGCGTAACCCGCCTGTACTATCCCGATGCCCTCGCCTGCGGCGAAGGCGTGCAGCTGGACAGCCAGGCCTCCTCCCACCTGGTTCGCGTTCTGCGCAGTCCGGCGGGCACGCCGCTGGTGCTGTTCAATGGCGATGGTTTCAATTACCTGGCCAGAACCCTGGACGCCGATCCACGAAAAACCGCCGTGCTTGTCGAGGATAAAGTCCCGGCCAATAATGAATCCCCCCTGAAGATCACCCTGCTCCAGGGGCTGTCACGTCAGGACAGAATGGAGAGCACCATTCAGAAATCGGTCGAGCTGGGCGTCAGCCGGATCATTCCCGTGATCTGTCAGCGCTCGAATACCAGGCTCAATGCCGACAAACTGAATAAAAAGCAGCAGCACTGGCAGAAGGTGGCTATCAGCGCCTGTGAGCAGTGCGGTCGGGCGGTTATTCCACAGGTTCTGCCCGCGCTGTCGCTGAGCGAGTTGCCATCACTGCTCGAACCACAGGCACATCGTTACACCCTGTTACCCGAAGCCGAACGCTCGCTCGGGGAGCAGCCTGAAACGCCTGTTTATATTGAAGTACTGATTGGCCCTGAAGGTGGACTGAGTGATGAGGAAGCGGGTTTTCTGCGTGAGCACGATTTTACTGCGGTGAAATTCGGGCCGCGCATACTGCGCACGGAAACCGCAGGACCTGCGGTAATCAGCGCCATGCAGCTTTTATGGGGTGACTTTTAGAGGCGCGGCCAGTACAGGTTAGGCAGCCGCTTCGGACACCATGTCAACCATGGCGTCCACGTCCAGGATACTGACGCTGGCGCCGTTAATGCGAACCTTCTGCGCTACCATGGGATGTTCGTTATCGGCCTCGGTATCAGCCTTGATCTGTTCGCGGCTGAAATGACTGACATGCGGCACGCCGGACATAACCAGCGCCAGGTAGGGGTTCTCGCTGATCTGGTTATTCTTGCCAACACCGTAAAGCACGACAGCCTGGGTATTAAGGTTTACCCTGGAAATCTTCTCGCCACCTGCCGCTTCAAATGACAGCAACGGAACTTCGGCGCCTCGCCAGTGCATCTTTCCCAGCAACCAGGGGGGCGCGTTTTCCGATTGCTCCACTTCCTTTACCGACACGATCTCGGCAACGAGTGCGTTCGGCAAAAGGACATTCTCCTTACGCAGGGTAAGAATAACGCATTTGATTGACTGTTTATTATCTGCCATGGCTGTCTCTCGGCTAGCTAGTAAGCCGTCTGTAAAATCTCGTTGATATTGTTCAGCAGATCCTCTTCCTGGAACGGTTTACCCAGATAGCGGTTTACGCCTATCTTCATGGCCTTGTCCTTGTGCTTGCTGCCGGTTCGGGAAGTAATCATAATAATCGGAATATCTTTCAGACGATCCTCGTTGCGCACAAAGGTTGCCACCTCGAATCCATCCATATGCGGCATTTCAATATCCAGCAGCATCAGATCAGGAATATGATCCTGCAACTGGTTGGTGGCATCGACACCGTCCTTGGCCAGAATCACGTTTATGCCATAGCGCTGCAGCATGCGTTCGGTAACCTTGCGGATGGTAATCGAGTCATCCACAACCATAATCGTCTTGATGTCTTCCGCAACTTCCTCGACTTCTTCCTCTTCTATCGGTTCATGCGGCTGGAACAGACCTTCACCCATAACAAGAGCTGACATTTCCAGAATCAGCACAACACGGCCATCAGCCAGAATGGTTGCACCGGCTACGCCGCGCACGGCGCCAATCTGCAGACCGACTGGCTTGACCACAATTTCGCGGCGGCCCAGCAGGTCATCCACGTGCAGGGCAAAATGCTGGTCACCGACATTGACCAGTAACAGCGGGAACAGGCGCAGCTGCTTGGAGTAATCAGGCTGCTTGCCGGTAAGCAGGTTACCCAGGTGCATCAGGGTGTACTCAACACCATTGAATTCATAATGCGTATTGCCGCTATCATAAAAACGCTGCAGTTCAAGACCGGTAATACGCAGCACGCCCTCAATACTGGCCAGCGGCACGGCGAAAACATCGTCGGCAGCACTGACCAGCAGCGCCTGGTTAATCGCCAGGGTCAGAGGCAGGCGGATATTAAAGCTGGAACCCTTGCCGACCTCGGTGCTGATATCAAGCACACCACCAAGCTGCTTGATTTCGCTGTCGACCACATCCATACCGACACCGCGTCCGGATACCTGGGTAACGGACTCCGCGGTACTGAAACCGGACATGAGAATGCATTGCAGTACATCGCGATCAGACAGGTTGGCATCCGCCTTGATCAGACCCTGCTGTACGGCTTTCGAGCGAATCCTGTCGACATCCATGCCGGCGCCGTCATCTTTCACATTGATAACAACATCGGTACCCTGGCGCGATACTTCTATGGTGATTGTACCGGTTTCATCCTTGCCGGCAGCCCGGCGTTGTTCCGGTGTTTCAATGCCGTGCGCAATCGCATTACGCAGCAAATGTTCAAGCGGCGCAATAATACGGTCAAGAACGGTACGGTCGACCTCACTTTCCTCACCGATAATTTTCAGCTGAACTTCCTTGCCAAGCTCACGAGCCACCTGACGGGCGATACGGCGCAGGCGTGATGACAGGCCACCAAAGCGGACCATACGGGTACGCATCAGGCCTTCCTGCAGGTCGGTACTTACACGGGCCTCCTGCAGCAACAATGTTTCAGAATCACGGGTGATTTCGGTGAGAATCTCATTAATACTCTCAACGTCACCCGCAGTCTCACTCAGGCTTCGTGTCAGCTGTTGCAGTGTGGAATACTGGTCCATCTCCAGCGGATCGAAGTTTTCATCGTAGTTACCGCCTTCCTTTTCATAGCCGGAGCGAATCTGGATCTCGGTTTCAATTTCAAGTTTTCTCAGCTGCTCCTTGAGGCGCACTACAGTTGCGGTCAATTCGGAAAGGTTAAAGCTGAAGTCCGAAATCTGCTTGCCGAGACGGGCATGGTAGATATTCACCTCACCGGCATAGTTCACCAGGTTATTAAGCAGGTCGGAACGTACCCTGATCTGCTCCCTGGATTCCTTGAAATTGACATCAGTGGCGCGTTCACCCCAGTGCGGGCGATCATCCTGCCTTTCAGCCGCTTCATCACGCTGTGCAGGCGGCTCGGACGTCTGTTCTCTTTCAGGCGCAAGCTTAACAACAGTCTCATCAGATTCGTCTTTCCGAGGCAGCAACTGGGAAATATCGATATCCTCCAGTTCTTCATCCTCGCCATCGAGATCATCTATATCCAGGTCAAAGCGCTCAACCGCGCGCTTCTCCTCAACCTCGCCGCGCATCATCATATCGATACGACGGTTCAGTTCATCCGCCGGCGTAAGTGGCCTGAGCTTGCGCACATCAGCCAGCATGCCGGTAAGAACGTCTACGGACTCCTGCAGAACATCAAACAGGGCCTTGTCGGCAGCTATCTTGTTCTCATTAACCAGTACCACCAGTGATTCGAGATTATGTGTCAGGTCACCCACCGGGGTAAGATCGGCCATGCGCGCGCCACCTTTCAGGGTGTGCATATTGCGCTGTAACTGGTGTATGTGTTCGGTTGAATTCGGCGCCTGGCGCAGTTCCTCGAGTGTTCTTTCACAGCTCTCAAGCAGTTCATCGGCCTCCTCAAGGAAGATTTCGATCAACTCCTGATCGATATCACCATAGGATATTTCGACAGCCTGGGCGCTTTCGCTAACACCTTGTTCAAGGTCTTCAGCAACAGCATGCTCATCAACAGCAGAAGTATCCTGACCGTTTTCCACAGGGCCTGCTTCCTCAACAGGCTCCTCAGCGATACCGGCAGTGTCATCGGTCTCCGGCGCCAGCTCACCCATATCAATGGACATCTCGTCGCTTTCGGGCTGGCCGGTCTCAGGCTGCTGATTCGCAGCCGGTGTGGTGCTGTCCCGCCATGACTGCTGCAACTGACTCTGAATCTCTTTCTGTACCAGTCGATTAATCCTGTCGTGCAATTCTCTGTTGCTGGCCGGCTGGCGGCCTTCAAGCACCTGCGCGAGCATGCCGGATATGGCCTGCTCGATTTCAGCGATAACCTCGGTAACGTCTTCTGGTATGGCTTCCTCATGCCCGTCCTGACGTGCCTTGATATATTTCTCGGCGGCGCCACTTAATTCTGCGATTGCATCCACTTCAGCGGTACGGGCGCTGCCATACAATGTATGGAATGCGCGCATCAGCGCCTTGTCCGCTTTCAACGCTTGCTGCTGTTGCCGGCTTTCATCCAGCAGTCTGCGTACTTCTTCAAGATGACTCAGGCTCTCATCATGGTAAATCTTGAGCAGCATCGGGTCGATATCAAGCTCATCGGCTGCCGGCGCTTCTGCCGTATCAAGCTCGTCAATTTCAATGGAAAACTCATTGCCCTCATCGTCTTCAACTGACAGGCTGACGATTTCCTCTTCACTGTCATCGACTCCTGCTTCCTCGGCTTCACCAGGAGCCATACTTTCGGGAGCAACAGCTGCCTCATCAGTAAAAGCTTCCTCATCAAATGAGCCCGGCTCTTCCTCCTGCTCATCGGAGGTAATCGCAATCTCCTCAATGCCGCCTGTATCCAGCATGCTGTCGTCGATAACGATGTCCATTTCTTCGATTTCTATTTCATCAGTGCCTGGTTCATCAGTACCCGATTCATCCAATGAAACCGTCTCAATGGAAATTTCGTCGTCGGCCTGCTGATAGGCAAATTCATCCTCCTCTTCCCCTGCCATACTGTCGAGGCTTATTTCCTCCACCTCGTCGGCAGCCTCATCATCAACTTCGGAGACGATTACCGTTTCTTCCAGTGCCGTCTCGTCCAGCCCAGCCACTTCGATGTCATCTGTATCCGCAGAAAGCTCTTCAATACCGGCTTCTTCAGCCGGCTTTTCCTCAGGCTCGGCGACTATCTCATCTGCCGGAGCCGCTGTTTCGAGCACAGCTTCCTCGCCTCTTGCCAGTGCATCGGCGACAGACATAAGCTGAGCAATATTTTCTACCGGTTCACGATTACCCTTGAGTTGCTCAATCAGCTGGGGCAGTACGGCAAGTGCTTCATCCAGTGCGTTCAGCAGCGCATCGGTAACATTGATCTTGTTATCGATAACCTTGTTCAGCATGTTCTCGAACTTCCACGAGAACTCGCCGATCAGCTCCGCGCCAAGCAGGCGGCCACTGCCCTTGAGGGTATGAAAGCTTCGTCTGACCACGGCCAGCGCTTCTTCATCCTCGTGATTGGCCTTCCACTGTGGCAGATAGTTGTGCAACTCACCGAGCACTTCAACGGCTTCTTCGATGAATATCTCGACGATCTCCTCATCGGCATCATCAGCCAGAATATTGTAGTTTTCGACTTCAGCCGCTTCACCGGCAGTTTCCGCCTCTGCCAAAGCGGGTTGATCACCGGCTTCGGCAGTCGCTGCCTCGGTAGCCGCTGCCTCAGTGGCAGGTTCTTCGACAGGCTCGCTCAGCGTTGCTGGCTCTTCCTCGACAGCGAGGTCCTGTTCTTCTGTTCTGTCTTCAGGAGCCTCTTCGCCGGCGGTCAGGGCGTCACTTTCATCCTGCTCCTGTCCCGGTTCACCACCATAACGAAGCGTCACTTCCTCGAGTTTTGCGGCTGCTGCATCACCCGCGTTCAGGCCCTGCTCAACGCCCGGACGCCCTTCGGAAAGTGCTTCAAGGAAATATTCAATGGATGTTACAACGTCAGCTACCGTATCCTGTTCCTGGTCATCAGGCCGGTGATTGTTATTCAGCAGCGCGGTTTGCACATAGTTCTGGAGCTTGACTATCTGTGACTCGACCCGGCCCAGCGGTAACATCATGGCAACACCACGAACCTCTTCGAGGCGCTGCAGGATAATTTCCAGCTGGTCCTTGTCACCGGATCCGGAAATGTAGGAAAGCACGGCTTCCTTGGCATCACTGAAGTTCTTCAGCGCCTCGGATACAACGGCAAAGACGACCTGGCGGTATTCCGCAGAGGGTACGTTCTCGTCACCACCTTTGCGATTCATATCAACAAAACCGGAACGCGAGGCGATAAAGTCTTTCAGTTCAGATTCGGCATTGAGGAGTTCGGATGCAATACCCAGCACAACGGTTTCGCTGGCCTGCTCCTCGCCAGCAACAATCTTTTTGATAACATCGGCCTGGTTCATCACAGACTGTCTGATGGCGCCCATGCCCAGCATGCCATAGGTATCGGCAATGCGAACCAGCTGTTCGGCAACAGGTTCCAGCTGCGCAAGATCCGGTTCGGCACTGTGCATATAAAGCTCAAGCACATCCTTGACCTGACCGAGGTCTTCGCTAATTCCTTTTGAAACCGTATCAAACAGATCCGCATTCAGACCACCGACGGTGCCGGCCGCTTCGTCATCATGCGGCATCAGATCGTCAAGATGATAGGCATCCTTGACGGCATTGATGGTATCGCTTTCCACATCACAGGTACCAATGTAGTAAAGCATATTGGTAACCAGCTCTCTGGAATAATCCTTGACAAAGGCTTCCTCACCGACATCGATAAGCAGCTTGAGCTGCCGGTCGACAGCGCCCATCAGCATTTTAATACTCAGATTGGCGTTGATACCCTCTTTCATCAGGCCTTCGGCCAGTGCGCTGACCACCATCCACAGGCGCTGTACTTCCGCCTCGGCGCTGACCTTTACCAGTGAGTTCAGAACAGCACGTATGCGCTTAAGGCCCGCCTGCTCCTTGTTATTGCGTATGTAATCGAGGAGACCAAGCTGGTAGTGCGTACGCAAGCGTTTGGCCTCGGCCTGCAGTTTTCCGCTTTCGATGTCCTGTGTATCATGTTCATCGGAAACCAGTTCAGCCGATTCAATATCGGGAGAAAACAGCGCACTTTCTGTCAGCAGGCCTTCCTTGCGCGCGGCACGCAGGTCGTTAATCAGGGGCATCAGCGTTATCGGCGTATCGCTCTTGCCTGCCTGAATGCCTTCAAGATAATCAGGTAACTGCAGCATTGCCCGCATCAGGACATCATAGGCGTCTTCATCACGATCGATACGGCCTTCCAGCAATGCCTGGGATGTCTGCTGCATTTCTTCTGCCAGCATGGCGGCGCCGTATACCTCGACCATCTGCAAGGTGCCGTAGATAAGTTGCAGATTTTCTATACACCGCTCCAGACTCTCCTTTTCCTGGTTCTCGATATATTCATTCAGGTTGGACTGTGCTTCAGTCAGCACATCATCCAGCTGTGCCTTGACCCAGCTAAGTGAATTATATTCGACCGTGTTGTCTGGATTCATTATTGCTTACCTATACCAGGTCTTCGACTGTTTATAATTGTTATCCCTGATCCTGAAGAATCACGGTTTCAACATGGTCTTCGGTTTCAGCTGAGGGCAGCTTGAAGCCGGATACTGAACGGCCCAGTTCCTTCGACAGTTCATTAAGCGCTGCCAGCGATGCCGAGGTTTCATCGGTACCTTCGGAGGTCTGCAGGGTAATTTCCTGAATCACGTTCATGGACTCGGATACCGACAGCGCCACGCTGGACTGCTGCTTGGTGGATTCGGAAATACCGATAATCAGATTGGACAGCTCGGTAGATACATCCTCAATTTCTTTCAGTGCCTCACCGGCGTCCTCGGCCATGGCCGCACCGCTGACCACCCCGGCGGTACTCATTTCCATGGACTTCACCGCTTCGTTGGTATCCGCCTGAATAGTGTTTACCAGGCCCTCAATCTGCTTGGTTGCGTTACCGGCACGTTCCGCCAGGCGCTGCACCTCATCCGCTACCACCGCGAAACCACGGCCCGCGTCACCGGCGGTTGACGCCTGAATCGCTGCGTTAAGCGCCAGAATGTTGGTCTGGTCGGCAATTTCAGTAATCAGGCCCACGATGTCACCAATTTCCTGTGAAGACTCACCCAGGCGCTTGATACGCTTGGAGGTTTCCTGAATGTTCTCTCGAATTTTTTCCATCGAGCCGATAGTATCGCGTACCACTTTCGCGCCTTTCTGTGCGATTTCCATGGACTGCTGTGCCACCTTCGCGGAGTTGTCCGCATCAGTTGATACCTTCAACATGGATTCGGCCATGTCGGTAACCGCTGCAGAGGCCGAGGCAATTTCACGCGCCTGCTTGTTGGACGCCTCTGCCAGCTCAAGCGCTGTCTGCTGCGTTTTCTCGGTGGAGCGTGATACTTCCGCCGCGGTATTGTTAATGGTGGTTACCAGGGTACGCAGCGCGTCAATGGTAAAGTTCACCGAGTCGGCGATGGCGCCGGTAATTTCCTCGGTTACCGTGGCATGTACGGTCAGGTCACCATCCGCGAGGTTGGCCATTTCGTCCAGCAGGCGGAGAATCGCGCGCTGGTTGCGACGGTTGTTCTCAAGCGCGATTTCCTCACGACGTCTTGCATCTTTCAGCAGCAGGATACCGCCGATAATAATCAGCAGTACAGCAGCAGCACCGAAGCCGACGCCGACCAGCTGGATCATATCCAGTTCTTCACCCTGGGCGATAATCTTTTCCTGGAAGGATTCCAGTGATTTCAGCAGACGGTCCGAGTCACCGGCCACAAGGCTGGCTGCATCCTTGACCTCAAACAGCTCGGGAGACAACTCAAGAATACCGGCAATATTGTCACTGACCGCACTAATCAGCATTGCCACTTCACGTAATTTGGCAACGGCTTCCTTGTCGGTCACCTTGTCAATGCGCAGACCCTTTGAGCCCTTCAGCAGGCCTTCGAGTACACGACCGAACAGTGCAGCATCACGACCGAAACGGTCGGCCGCGGCAGCCGCGGTTTCGCCACCGGCCAGTACCTGGTTGAGGTTGTTTTTGATACGCTGAGACAGCATCATCTGACGGGTTGCCAGGTAAACCTGGCGGGGGGAGGCGTTTTTCTTGATCAGTACGCCAACCACTTCATCAGAGAGTGTCAGCATCTGCGGGATGAAGCTGTCAATCACCTGGTACAGTTCCTTCACCTCGGCAATGGCCTGGCGACCGTTCAGAATCACCTCGATATTATTGCGATAGTTGCGCCAGTCACTTTCCACCACATCAAGCGCTGGTCGCAGTTCCGGTGCCAACGGGTCGGTAATTGCATCACCCGAACGATAGGTATTCAGAATTGCATCAAACTTGAGCTGTGCAGTCTGCAGGCGGTCGAAATCCTCTTCCTTACCTGAAGAAGCACCCAGCGAGTAGGTGGCCATCTGCTGTGACAGCAGCAGCTGTTCAGCGGATAATTCCACATGACGCTGCAAGGTCGCTCGTTTATCACCCACATACACCAGACTACCAAGCATAAGTATGATAAAAACTGACAGCAGCAAGCCGATTAAAACCATCGGCTTGCCAATCGTGACATTTTTCTGTTCTGCGCTCATAAGGCCTTCTCTCCAATTAACTTGATTCGCCACACCCTGGTCGGCGTAACCAGCAATCTTTCATCTTCTGTTGTTATATTTATGTATTTTTCTGTTTCAGTAATCTGCTGTTTTACAGTGATGCGTGTACAAACCGCTCGTCTTCGGCCATCTTGCTGAAGCTGAATACCGGCCAGCGTTCCTCACCATCATCAAGCACTCGCTCGATATAGGGTGATATTTTTTCATCCATTGGCGGCGTTTCAGCAAGCGCGTCACTTTCCCTGAAGTGACGCATGCCGTAGATCTCTTCAACAACCAGCGCGGTATCAAAACCCTTGTAGTCAATGACAATCAGTCGCCCCTTGTTACGCTGCCGGATATCCTCACCCAGCATAAAACCTTTCAAATCCATGATCGGCAACAGGCTACCGCGCACATTGGCAATACCAACGACCCATGATTTCACACCGGGCACGCGGGTAAACTCCGGCATATCCAGAATTTCCCTGACCTCTGACATAGGCGCAATAAGGCGATTGTCGCCAATGCGAAAACCGACACCAACCCACTCTTCTTCAACACGATCAGTTTCCGGCAGGCCCGCGGAGCCTTTCAGTGCACGCTGCTCCAGTGACAGCAAAAAATCAAATGGTTCAGTTGTATTCATTTATTATTCTTGTTTTCGGGAATCATTGTTTCCGTTATCATTTACGCTGACAGCACCATGTTTACATGTTCGATCAGCGCCTTTTCCTGCACCGGTTTCACAATATAGTCCTTGGCACCCTGACGCATGGCCCAGACCTTGTCGGTTTCCTGATCCTTGGTGGTTACCATAATGACCGGAATGGAGGCAGTAGCCTCGTTCTTGGACAACTGACGTGTCGCCTGAAAACCATTCATACCCGGCATAACCACGTCCATCAATATAAGGTCGGGCATCACGGTTTTTGCCATTTCCACACCTTCCTCGCCGGTAGTTGCCACTACCACTTCGTGACCATTCTTTGTCAACATTGTCTGCAATACGTGCACTTCTGTCGGTGAATCATCAACTATCATTACTTTTGCCATACTTCTCACCACTTGTTTGTTTCAATATATTCCGGTTTTGCTACTGTATTTCCGGTTACCTGTATTTTTTATTAATTATTTAACAGATCTCGGGGCTAACAACTCTCGGGAACATGTTCTTTTATTGCGCCAAGCAGATCCTCCTTGGTAAAGGGCTTGGTCAGATACTGCGTAGAACCGACTATACGGCCACGTGCGCGGTCAAAAATACTGTCCTTGCTCGACAGCATAATGACCGGTGTATCCTTGAAAGTTTTATTGTTTTTAATTAAGGCGCAGGTCTGATAGCCGTCTAGCCTGGGCATCATGATGTCAACAAAAATGATATCCGGCTTGTTCTCGGCTATTTTTGATAATGCCTCGAAACCATCCACCGCGGTTACCACTTCACAACCCTCTTTCTTAAGCAGGTTTTCCGCTGTTCGCCTTATCGTTTTACTGTCATCAATGACCATTACTTTCAGGTCACTCATTACAAAATCTCTTCAGTCATTGTCGTACCGTTTTTTTTATTTGTCCCGAAAGGACAAACCCCAAAAAAGACATAGTGATAAAGTGAATGTAGACCACATTCTGCTTATGTCCAATATTTCATAAAAACTTCAATACAATTGGCTAAGATTTTGCTTAAGCAGAAAAATTCCCGTTTGTCGCCGATGAAATACTGGTAAAATCAGCAGCCTATCAGCATCACAGGCTTGTCGGAGAGCGTTTGTATGGGCATCAAACTGGGTATCGTTATGGACCCGCTTTCATCCATAAAAGTCAGCAAGGACAGCAGCTTCGCCATGATGCTGGCAGCGCAGAAAGCCGGCTGGGAAATTCACTCGATTTACCAGCCAGACCTGTTTACCGAAAATGAAAAACCCCGCGCTTTCAGCCGCATCACCCGGGTACAGGATGACCCCGACCACTGGTTCGATTTTCTCGCCACGCAGACCATTGATCTGGCGGATCTGGATGTTATTCTGATGCGCAAGGATCCGCCTTTTGATATCGAGTACATCGCCAGCACCTACATTCTGTCACTGGCAGAGGATGCCGGTGTACTGGTGGTCAATAAACCGGCCAGCCTGCGTAACTTCAACGAAAAGATGTTTATCACCCGCTTTCCGCAGTGCTGCACACCGTTCATGGTAGGGCGAGACCAGGCGCGGCTGCGCGGTTTTGTCGAACAGCGTTACCGGGAAGACGGGCAGGATGTCATCCTCAAGCCCCTGGACGGCATGGGTGGCGCCTCCATTTACCGGGTCAACCCGCAGGATCCCAATCTCTCGGTTATCCTGGAAACGGTGACCCGGCACGGTCTGCGCACGGTCATGGCGCAGCAGTTTATTCCCGAAATCATTCATGGTGACAAGCGCGTGCTGCTGATCAATGGCGAGGCCGTCCCCTATTCTCTTGCACGCGTGCCGGCGGAAGGCGAAACCCGGGGCAACCTGGCCGCCGGCGGCAGCGGTATCGGCATGGAACTGTCCGAGCGCGACCGCTGGATCTGTGAACAGGTCGGCCCGGTACTGAAGCAGGAAGGCATCCTGTTTGCCGGCATCGATATAATCGGCGACTACCTGACCGAAATCAATATCACCAGCCCGACCTGCATCCGCGAACTGGATGCCATCTATTCCCTGGACATTGCCGGTGATCTCATGCGCTGCATCGAGCAACAACTGCAACAGTAAAACCCGTGCCGCGTTTTGCTTCCACCCTCCTGACCGGCTGCCTGCTGCTGATACTGCTTGCCGGCTGCGCGCAGAAAAAAAAGCAGTTCGACTACACCATTTTCGCCTTTGGCACCCTGATCGAGATAAGCCTGTTCGATGTCACAAAGGCGCAGGCAGAAAAGGCCTTTGCCGAGCTGCAGAAGGATTTTGACCGCTTTCACCGCGACTGGTCACCCTGGACCGAAGGGGACCTGGCAAAACTGAACCGGCAGCTGCAGCAACAGACCGGCCAGCCCATCGAGATGCCTGCGCATCTGTTGCCGATTATCAAAGCCTCTTTTGAACTCAGCCGGCAGAGCGACAATTTCTACAATCCGACCATAGGCCGGCTGATCAATCTCTGGCAGTTTCATAAATACCAGGACAGCGATATTCAGCCACCCGACGCGAGTAAGATCCGCGCCCTGGTGGCGCAGAACCCGAAAATGAGCGATATGCGCCTGGACAGCGACAACCGGCTTATCAATACCAACCCGGCCGTGTCACTGAATTTCGGTGCTTTTGCCAAGGGCTATGCCATCGGTCTGGAAATTCAGAAACTGCGCAGCCTCGGTATCAACAATGCGGTGATCAATGCCGGCGGCGATCTCAGCGTCATCGGCCGTCACGGCGAGCGCCCGTGGAATATCGGCATCCGCCACCCGCGCAAGCAGACACTGCTGGCCAGCGTCGAAGTCGGCGATAATGAAAGCGTCTTCACTTCAGGCGACTACGAGCGCTTCTACACCTGGCAGGGAAAACGCTACCACCATATTCTCGATCCGCGTACGGGCTATCCGACACAGGACACTCAATCAGTTACTGTTATTCATACCGACCCGGCACTGGCCGATGCCGCTGCCACCGCGCTTTTTGTTGCCGGCAGTCGTGATTGGCAGCGCATCGCCCGAAAAATGGGCCTGCGTTATGTCATGCTGGTCGATGCCCGGGGTGAGATTTACCTGACCAGAGCCATGATGGAACGGGTAAAACTGGCACCCGCCTCTGACCCTGAAAAAGCACCGGCATTGCACATAATTGAGCTGAACAGACTATAATAAACAGCAGATCGCATTATTATAAAGACAAGATCAAATACGCATTATGACCAGACGCCGCACCGTTAAACCGGTAATCAACGACAGCGATCGTTTCAGCATGACTTTCGTGCTGGCCACGATATTCCATGGCATACTGATTCTCGGTGTTACCTTCAGTTTTTCCCCGCCGGCCGACAGCAAAACCCCGCCGGCACTGGATATTATCCTGGTGCAGACACAAAC
Source organism: Gammaproteobacteria bacterium (assembly GCA_011051475.1). GTDB lineage: Bacteria > Pseudomonadota > Gammaproteobacteria > SZUA-229 > SZUA-229. The sequence continues at coordinate 19,350 of DRLE01000036.1, read as the reverse complement.
GCCCGACGAAAGCGATGAGGCCGACTACCTGGCCCAGGTTTCGCAACGCGGTGGCGGTGATAACGAGAAAAAATCACGCCCCCGTGAGCTGTTCAGCGCCCCGACCCTGTCAGCACAGCCGGGCATGGCAAAGCAGACCCGGGTTGAACAGCAGCTGCAGCAGAAACAGGTAGACCAGGTCGCTCTGCTGACCCGGGCCGATGCCAGCTACAGCGTGCAAAGCGACAGCACCCCGGAGCAATCCGAAGAAAAAACCGTAAATAACAAAACCGCCAGCAAAAATACCCAGGCAGCACGCCTGGCCGCTGAAATCAGCAATGTGATTGAACAGCAGGCCAGCATGGACCGCACCAGATATCTCAACTCCAGCACAAAGGAGTTTACCGCCGCCAAATACATGCGTGACTGGATCGACCGGGTGGAACGTATCGGCAATCTCAACTACCCTGACCAGGCACGTCGTGACAAACTCAGCGGCACCCTGATACTGGATGTGGTCATCGATGCCGATGGCAAGCTGGTTAAAACCGACCTGCGCCACTCTTCCGGCCACCAGGTACTGGATGACGCGGCAAAACGCATTGTCCGGCTGGCAGCGCCCTATCCGCCGTTTCCGAAAAAACTTCGCGCCGAAACCGATGTCATACATATTACCCGTAGCTGGGAATTTCTTAATAACAGTGGACTGAGCACGCACTAGCCCGCCATGAGCCAGACAGACAACAGTGACAAACCTGAAAACAGCGGCAGTCTGGCTGACCATTTCCTGATTGCCATGCCGTCACTCAATGACGGCTTTTTTAACCATACCGTCACCTATATCTGCGAGCATGACGAAAACGGCAGTTTCGGTATTATTATCAACCAGCCTGCCGGCATCCAGCTGAACCAGATCCTCAGCGAGATGAAAATCGAGGCCGGCGAGGATTATAACGCTGAGCAGCCGGTATTTATCGGCGGCCCGGTTGACCAGGGTCGCGGCTTTATCCTGCACCGCCCGCCCGGCAGCTGGCAATCCAGCCTCAGGGTTAACGATGACATCGCCCTGACGACATCAAGAGACGTACTGCAGGCCATGGCCCGCAATGAAGGCCCGAAGGACAGCATTATCGCGCTGGGCTACGCTGGCTGGGCCGCCGGCCAGCTCGAAGACGAGATGGCCAGCAATACCTGGTTGAGCTGCCCTGCCGACCAGCAGATTATCTTCGACACCCCGGTGGAAGAACGCTGGCAGGCGGCCGCCCGGCTGATCGGCATTGACCTGTCACTGCTCAGCAGTGACGCCGGCCATGCCTGATAATTCCGCTGACGCTCCCATCAGCAGCGTACTCGGTTTTGACTATGGCAGAAAACGCATTGGCCTGGCCACCGGCCAGACCATAACCGGCACCGCCACCCCCCTGATCACCCTGGAACAGAAAGACGGCAACCCCGACTGGCCGGCCATCAAGAAACAGATCGACGAATGGCGCCCGCAGGCACTGATTGTCGGCATGCCCTATCACACTGACGGTAGCGAAAACAAAATGACGAAAGCCGCACGCCAGTTTGCCCACGAACTTGAAAAACGCTTCAGCCTGCCGGTATACGAGATCAATGAGGCACTGAGCTCACAGCAGGCCGAAGCCATACTCAAGGAAACCATAAAAATAAACCAGCATAATAAACAGGAGGTTGATAAAATGGCCGCCGCAATTATTGTGCAGAACTGGCTGGATCAGAACGCCTGAAACAGGCAGCCTGACAAGGCTATCCAGGACCGCCGGCGACTGGCGGAAGCTATAAAAAAACAGAACCGAGCAAAACAAGACTTATGCAGCAACACGCTACACCGGACGAACTTCTGGAAAAAATGGCCGAGCAGACCGAGGCTCTGCTGCTGGAAAGATCCATTGAAAATCCACTTATGGTCGGCATTCATACCGGCGGTGTCTGGGTGGCAGAAAAACTGCATGAACGGCTTAAAATCGAAGAACCCCTGGCCACTCTGGATATCAGTTTCTACCGCGACGACTTCTCGCGCATCGGCATGAACCCCGAGGTCAAGCCCTCGGAGCTGCCGCCGGATGTTGAAGATCGCCACATTATCCTGGTCGATGATGTTCTGCATACCGGGCGCACCATACGCGCCGCCATGAACGAGCTGTTCGACTACGGCCGCCCGGCCAGTATTATCCTGGCCTGCCTGATCGAGCGCAGCGGCCGCGAGCTGCCGCTGCAGGCCGATATCGTCGGCGCTCATATAGACCTCGACAGGGATGAGCACATCAAGCTGACCGGCCCCGACCCGCTGGCTTTTGAAATACAGAAGACAAACGATTAAACTGGTCATCCATGGCAAACAAGGCAAGCAAACCCACAGACGCTTTAATCGGACACGATGCCTGGAATATTCAACTCGATAAAAACGGCAACCTGAAACATTTCCTCACCACCGAGGGACTGGGCAGTGACATGCTCACCCGCATTCTCGACACCGCCGAAAGCTTTGCCAATGTCAATGAGAAAAGCGTCAAGAAAGTACCGCTGCTGCGCGGCAAGACCATCGTCAACCTGTTTTTCGAAGCCAGCACCCGCACCCGCACCACCTTCGAGCTGGCCGCCAAGCGCCTGTCGGCCGACGTACTCAATATCAATATCAGCACCTCGGCCACCTCCAAGGGTGAAACCCTGCTCGACACCCTGAAGAACATCCAGGCCATGCACTGTGACATGTTCGTGGTGCGCCACAGCGATTCGGGCGCGGCGCACTTTATCGCCAACAATGTCGCCCCGGATATCAGCGTGATCAATGCCGGTGACGGCAGCCACGCCCACCCCACCCAGGCCATGCTGGACATGTTTACCATCCGCCGCAGAAAAGGCCACGACTTCGGCGCCCTGCGCGTGGCCATTGTCGGTGATGTCATGCACTCACGCGTGGCGCGCTCACAGATCCATGCCCTCAATACCCTGAATACCGGCGAGGTTCGCGTTATCGCCCCGCGTACCCTGATCCCGGTCGATATCGAGGACATGGGCGTGAATGTTTTCTACGACCTGCAAAACGGCATTGCCGACGCCGACGTGGTCATTATGCTGCGCCTGCAGAAGGAACGCATGCAGGGCGCAATGCTGCCCAGCGAGCAGGAGTTCTACCATCTTTACGGCATGACCGAGGAACGCCTGCAGGTTGCCAGGCCCGATGCCATTGTCATGCACCCGGGACCGATCAACCGCGGCGTGGAAATCGATTCCAGCGTCGCCGACGGCCCGCGCTCGGTGATTCTCGACCAGGTATCCTACGGCATTGCCGTGCGCATGGCGGTAATGACCATGACCCTGGGCCGTGAAAAAGAAAACCGCGAGCCGGAGGACGCCCGATGAGCGATATCATTATCAAACACGGCGTCCTGCTCAGCCCGACGGATGACAGCGAGAAACAGGCCGACCTGCTGATCAGCAACGGCCGTATCGCCGCCATCGAAACACCCGGCAGCATCCAGAATGACAATGCCCGGATTATCGACGCCAGCGGCCTGCACATTGCCCCCGGCCTGGTCGACCTGTGTGCCCGCCTGCGCGAACCCGGGCAGGAACACAAGGCCACCATTGAAAGCGAAACCGTCGCCGCCAGCCGCGCCGGTATTACCACCCTGTGCTGCCCGCCGGACACCGACCCGGTTGTCGACGAACCGGCCGTGGTCGAACTGATTCATCAGAAAGCCGGCAATGCGGCACACAGCCGGGTGCTGGTACTGGGCGCGCTGACCACGGGACTGCAGGGCAAACAGCTGAGTGAAATGGCCGCCCTGCAACAGGCCGGCTGCGTCGGCCTGAGCAACTGCCGCTCACCGGTAGAGAATACCCAGATTCTGAAACGCGCCTTTGCCTACGCTGCCACCTTCGGCCTGCGCGTCTTTATCGAACCGGACGAGCACAGTCTCAGTGCCGGTGGCTGCGCCCATGACGGCAAGATCGCCACCCGCCTGGGACTCAAGGGCATACCGGCTTCGGCCGAAACCATTGCCATTACCCGCACTCTGGAGCTGGTGGCCGAAACCGGTGTCAGCGCGCACTTCGGTCGCCTCTCCAGCGCCCGCGCCGTGGCAATGATCGAGCGCGCGAAAAACGAACAGCTGCCGGTAAGCGCCGATGTCAGCGCCCACCAGCTGCACCTGAGCGAACACGATATCAGCAGCTTTAACAGCGCCTGCCATGTCATTCCGCCGCTGCGCACCCAGCGCGACCGCGAGACTCTGCTGCAGGGTGTCGCCAGCGGCGTTATCGACGCCATCTGCTCCGACCACCAGCCGCACAACAGCGACGCCAAGGACGCACCTTTTGCCGCCACCGAAGCCGGTGTTTCCGCCCTGGAAAGTTTTCTTCCCCTGTGCCTGCGTCTGCAGCATCAGAGCGGCATGGGGCTGACCGATATATTCAACCGCATCAGCACCGCACCGGCGCAGATACTGGGTATCGATGCCGGCAGACTTGAGGTCGGGGCGAACGCGGATATCTGTATTTTCGATACCGAGGAAGACTGGCAGCTGAGCGAAGAAACCATTCACAGCCACGGCAAGAACTCGCCCTTTATCGGCTGGAATTTCCAGGGACGGGTGAAGCACACCATTATCGATGGTGATTTGCTGTTTAGTGATTAAATGATAGAAGCTGTTTTTTGCCGCGAAGGACGCAAAAGGCGCGAAAAAAACAAAAGCATTATTTCCGCAAATGAACGCAAATAAACGCAAATTAGTACTTAATCTATTTCGTCCAGCCTTTGATACAAACATCAATAAACATATCGCTTCACTGAGAGTGAAACTTAAAACAGTTTTTTATTAGCGTTTATTTGCGTTCATTTGCGGATAATATAAAAGCTTTTACTTTGCGCCTTTTGCGTCCTTCGCGGCAAAACAGCTTTTACTTCTGGTCAGCCGGACTGCTGGGAAACTCCAGCGTTTCCGAGGGGTCATCCTTGCCATGCAGATCCTTTACCCCGCCCCCGAAGTTGATTTTCCACTCCAGGTCGCTGCGCGAATCGGCATTGGCCAGCGCGGTATCCAGGTCTATCTTCCTCGCCTTGAACAGCTCAAACAGGGCCTGGTCGAATGTTTTCATGCCTGACTCGCTGCCCTTCTGCATAATCTCCTTGATCTCGTGGAAATCCCCCTCGCGGATCAGCTTGCTGATATAGGGCGTATTCACCAGCACTTCCACGGCAACCTCACGGTGTCCGTCCTTCGCCTTGACCAGACGCTGCGCCAGGATGCAGTTAAGATTCAGCGACAGGTCCATCAGTACCTGGTTGTGTGCGTCACTGGGGAAAAAATTCAGCAGACGGTCAAGCGTCTGGTTGGCATTGGTGGCGTGCAGCGTGGTCAGACAGAGATGGCCGGTGTCGGCGTAACGCAGGGCGGATTCCATGGTGTCACGGTCACGCGCCTCGCCGATCATAATAACGTCCGGCGCCTCGCGCATGGCTTCTCGCAGGGCATTATCGAAGGACAGCGTATCCAGTCCGACCTCGCGCTGCCCGACTATGCATTTCTTGTGACGGAACATGAACTCGATGGGGTCTTCAATGGTAAGAATATGCCCGCTCTCCTTCATATTACGGTAATCGAGCATGGAGGCCAGCGAGGTTGACTTGCCCATGCCGGTGGCGCCGACCACCAGCACCAGTCCCTTCTTTCGCATGATCATGGTCTTGTAGATATCCGGCAGGCCCAGCTCATCCAGACTCGGGATATCGGCGCGAATAAAACGAATGACCATGGAAACCTCACCGCGCTGCATATAGATATTGATGCGATAACGGCCCAGGTCGGTATAGGACACGCCCAGGTTGAGCTCCAGGTTGTTTTCAAAATCCTGTATCTGGGCAGGTGACAGCAGGTCATAGGCCAGTTTCTTGGTCATGCCCGGGTTCAGCATGCTCTTGCCGACCGGACGCATGACACCATCGATACGCATCGCCACCGGCGCGCCGGTGGTGAAATACATGTCCGAAGCATTCTGCTCCGACATCAACTTGAGGTAAGGTTGCAGATTCATCTATCTGTCTCTTCCGTTTTAATCATCATAACGCCAGCAGCGGTTTCTAACGGATGCGTGATTTGTCATCATTGTCTTCGACCGTAATACTGTCCAGGCCTTCCATCAGGTCGCTGCTTTTCGCATGCTTGCCTTCCAGCTTGATACGCAGGCGCAGGTCATTGACAGAGTCGGCATTGCGCAGGGCATCCTCGTACCTGATCTGGCCGCTTTCAAACAGGTCGAACAGGGCCTGGTCAAAGGTCTGCATGCCCAGCTCATTGGACTTGGCAATCAGTTCCTTGATGTCATGCACATTGCCCTTGAAGATCAGGTCGGCCATCAGCGGCGAATTGATCATGATTTCAACCGCGGCAACACGGCCTGTGCGGTTGGCCGTGGCAATCAGGCGCTGTGAAATCAGGCTCTTCAGATTCAGCGACAGGTCCATCAGCAACTGCTGGCGGCGGTCTTCCGGGAAAAAGTTGATAATACGGTCCAGTGCCTGGTTGGTACTGTTGGCGTGCAGTGTGGACAGGCAGAGATGTCCGGTTTCGGCAAAGGCAATCGCGTGCTCCATGGTTTCACGGTCACGGATCTCACCGATAAGAATGACATCGGGCGCCTGACGCAGGGTGTTCTTCAGCGCGATCTCGTAGTTTTCCGTGTCCACGCCGACCTCGCGCTGGGTGACAATACAGTTGCGGTGGTTATGGATAAACTCGATCGGGTCCTCGATGGTAATAATATGGCCGCGGCTGTTCTGGTTGCGATAGCCCACCATGGCCGCCAGCGACGTCGACTTACCGGAACCGGTGGCGCCGACAAAAATCACCAGACCACGCTTGGTCATGGAAATATCTTTTAATATCGGCGGCAGGTTAAGATCTTCGAACTCGGGTATCTCGGAGCGGATTACACGCAGTACCACACCAACGGAGCCGCGCTGGGTAAAGGCATTGACACGAAAACGCGACACCCCCGGCAGACTGATGGCAAAGTTGCACTCCTGGCTTTCCTCGAATTCGGCGCGCTGGCGATCATTCATGATCGAGCTGACCAGCACCTGGGTATGCTGCGGCGTTAATGCCTGGTTGGACAACGGCTTCATTTCACCATCGGCTTTCATCGACGGTACCGCACCGGCGGTAATAAACAGGTCGGAACCGTTCTTCTGCACCATCAGGCGCAGCAGGTCATGCATGTATTTTATGGCTTTATCGCGATCCACCGTTTGATCCTCTTACAACTTCGTGATTACTGGAATGAACTATTGATATCAATACGAGTTTCTGGCCGTTCCCCTGCTCTATTCCGGCGCTTTGCGGGCAAGCCGGAAGCAGGGCCTCCTGGGCCGGATTTTCTAGAACAGGTCCTTGTTAGCCGCTTTCTTGCGCGCTTCGTCCTTGCTGATCAGGCCGCGTGCCAGCAGCTCCTGCAGGTTCTGGTCCAGGGTCTGCATGCCGATGGACTGACCGGTCTGAATCGCCGAGAACATCTGTGCAATCTTGTTCTCACGGATCAGGTTCTTGATTGCCGAAGTACCGATCATGATTTCATGCGCGGCAACACGGCCGCCGCCGATCTTCTTCAGCAGGGTCTGGGAAATAACCGCGCGCAGCGATTCTGACAGCATGGCGCGCACCATTTCCTTTTCCGCCGCAGGAAACACGTCGACGATACGGTCAATGGTTTTTGCCGCCGAGCTGGTATGCAGGGTGCCGAAAACCAGATGACCGGTTTCCGCCGCGGACAGCGCCAGGCGGATGGTTTCAAGGTCACGCATCTCGCCCACGAGGATGACATCGGGGTCTTCACGCAGCGCCGAGCGCAGCGCCTCACTGAAACCCAGAGTATCGCGGTGTACCTCACGCTGGTTGACCAGCGATTTCTTGCTTTCATGAACAAATTCGATCGGGTCTTCAATGGTAAGAATATGGCCGTAATGGTTTTCGTTGACATAGTTCACCATACCCGCCAGTGTGGTCGACTTACCGGAGCCGGTCGGACCGGTCACCAGCACGATGCCGCGGGGCGTGTCGGCAATCTGCTCAAAAATTTTCGGCGCCTGCAGTTCCTCCAGGGTGAGAATCTTGGAGGGAATGGTACGGAACACAGCGCCGGCGCCACGGTTATGGTTAAAGGCATTGACACGAAAACGCGCCAGGCCGGGAATTTCAAATGAAAAGTCGGTTTCGAGGTATTCCTCAAAGGTCTTGCGCTGCTTGTCGTTCATAATGTCATAGACCATGCCGTGAACCGACTCGTGGTCCATGGGATCCACGTTGATGCGGCGCACATCGCCGTCGACGCGAATCATCGGCGGCAGGCCGGCGGACAGGTGCAAATCTGAAGCGCCGTTTTTAACACTGAATGCAAGTAACTGAGCAATATCCATTGGTCTCCCCTGGTAAAAACTGTGGTGTAACGGGTTTAATTCTTTTTAGGCTTTCCTATTTATAGCTAAAAATTCACCGACTTTCCCAAATCCACCGGTATTTCACCGGTTTTTTTCGGCAGGCAGACCCGAAGCCCCTGCAGCGAAAGGCGATGGATGAATATGGTAATATGCCGTCATCAATCACTAACCCGACGCGAGTCTTGCGCATGTCTACAATCGGATTTATCGGCGGCGGCAATATGGCGGCCAGCCTGATCGGCGGCCTGCTCAAGGCCGGTTACCGCGCCACGGATATTATGGTTGCCGAACCGGACGGCGAACGCCGGCAGCTGCTGGCGCAACAGTTCGGCATACAGACAAGCGGTGAAAACAACGCCGTTACCCGCTGCGACAGCATTGTGCTGGCGGTCAAGCCGCAGATTATCAGAACGGTCTGCGAATCCCTGGATACGTCCCGGGCCGGAGATGCCCTGTATATCTCCATTGCCGCCGGCATTCGCAGCACCGACATCAACCGCTGGCTGGGCGGCGAAAATAATGCCCCGGCTGACAGGGGCCGCGCCATTGTCCGCTGCATGCCCAATACCCCCTCGCTGCTGCAGTGCGGCGCTGCCGGCCTGTTCGCCAATGCACGGGTCAGTGCGCAGCAGAAACAGCAGGCGGAAGAAATCCTCGGCGCTGTCGGCATGGTTATCTGGGTTGATGATGAAACGCAGCTGAACGCGGTGACCGCGGTTTCCGGCAGCGGCCCGGCATATTTTTTCCTGCTCATGGAAGCCATGCAGCAGGCCGGCGAAAAACTGGGCCTGCCCGCCAACACCGCACGGCAGCTGACCATTCAGACCGCACTGGGCGCCGCCCGCATGGCCTCGGAAAACACCACACCGCCCGCCACCCTGCGCGAACAGGTCACATCAAAAGGCGGCACCACGGAAGCGGCCATCCGCAGTTTTCAGGCCGACGGTTTCGAGCAGATGGTGGAAAGAGCCCTGCAGGCGGCCAGCAAGCGCTCGCAGGAGCTGGCCGAAGAACTTGGAAAGGCGGAATAAGCCACCATAAAGGTAGATTATGAGCAATGAAAACCCGTTTATTTTCCTGATCGATACGATATTCAGTATCTATATCGCCATTATGTTGCTGCGTTTTCTGCTGCAACAGGTTGGCGCGGATTTCTACAATCCGATTTCGCAGTTCGTGGTCAAAATGACACAACCGCTGGTCAGGCCGGCACGCACCCTGATTCCCAGTATCGGCAAGGTCGACACCGCAACCCTGGTGCTGGTCGTCGCCCTGATACTGGTCAAGCTGGTATTGCTGCTGGCCATCGCCGGTTACGCTATCAGCATTGGCAGCCTGCTGATACAGAGCCTGTATGACCTGGTCAGTCTGACCTTCGACATATTCATCTTTGCCCTGTTTATCCAGGCCATTTTAAGCTGGGTCAGTCCCGACCCCGCCCACCCGGTCAACCGTATCCTGTACAGCCTGACCCTGCCGGTGCTGCGACCCATCCGCCGGTATATTCCGCCCATCAGTGGTATCGACCTGTCCACCCTGGTAGCCCTGATCGGCCTGATGTTTCTCAAACGCCTGGTGCTGTCCCTGTTTGGCCTGTTCTAGGGTCGTTCCAGGGCCTGTTAACCCTGAATAAGCAGGCCCTGCCCGGCATCGGCACAGAAAAAGCCGGCACTGCCTTCATTGCACCGGCTTTTTGCCGGCGCACAAAACAACATTCGCCGGCGTTTCCGTAATATAATCAGGCTATCTGCAAGGCCAGAGCCTGTTTTTTTAAATGACATTACGATCTGTAATTTGAGCAATCTTTCCAGACTGATCATTCCAGCCACGCTGCGCGCCCGTTATATTATGGTCGCACTGATGCTGTTTATCCTGCTGGCCATAATTACTGTTTTCGGCTGGTACAGCGTGCAGCGGGGGGTCCATGAGCACCATCATGACATGGAGGTTCTGCGTGATATAGAAAACGTTTTCCATGAATTCAACACCCGGTACCAGAACGTCAAGTTCACCACCATGGAATTCATGATCGAACCCGATAAAAAGCACCACCAGGCCTATCTCGATTCGCTCGACAATCTGATCCGGACATTCGAACAGTTCAACAGAATAAACCACGGCAATATCGATCACGGTTTTCTGGAACAACTGGATCAACTGGGTAAAAACATTGAACAATGCCGCACAGAGCTGGACCAGGCCGTGAAGGTACGCCTGGATGCAGAAAAAACCTTTCCCTTTACGACCATTATGCTCGCGCTTAACACGGACAATATTGAAATCCTGTCCCTGATCAACAATATTCTGCTGTCTGCGAGCAGGGAAGACCTGCCCTACGAAACAAGAACCCGGCTGTCCGATATTCGCTACACCTGGGTACGCATGATGGCGGAATTCCGCCTGCTTGTTTCCGTGCGCTTTGGTATCTTTACCGGTGACTGGACCGCAGCCTTCAGAGACCGAGTTAACAACATCAAAATGTATTTCAGCAGGCTTGATCAGCTTCTGGAAGAACTGAAACAGGAGAAAGACAGGGACAGGCTTTCACTGGAAATTGAAGCCGACATAGCCAGCCTTAACAGGCAGATTGAAGATGCCGTGCAGTACTACCGCTATGCCATCAGCATGCTGAACGCACCCGACTGGCGCCAGGACATTGTGCTTCTGGGTGAAAAGATCCGCCCCGCTTTTGAACACCTGGACAGTTCTTTCAACCAGCTGCACATAAAAATCGAGGATATTCGTACCGCCTCCATGATGCAACTTACCTCTCTGGCACGACAGCTTTCCGATTCGCTGTGGTTCCTGTTCGCGGTCGGCTCTCTGCTTATTCTGCTAGGCTATATTATTTTCTCCCGTACCATTCTCATGCCCATCAGCCAGGTTGCTCAGGCGCTTGAGGACGAGGCCGGCGGCAGGAAAGCCAGCATCAAAACCCGTAGCAGTGCCCAGGAGATACGCCAGCTGACCGAGGCATTCGATAAAATGCGAAGACAGGTACAGTCCAGGCAGCAGCGCCTTGTCAATATCCTGGACAATGCCGCCGAGGCCATTATTACCATAGACAGTCAGGGAAATATTGAAACCTTCAATGCCGCCGCCGAGCAGCTGTTCGGTTACCGGGCAGAAGAAGTTCTGGGTAAAAGTGTGCGCATACTGATCCCGGAGGAAAATCTTGAAAACTACCGCCTGCTGCTTACCGGCCAGCTTGTCAGCGATGACAGCAAGAGCAATGGCGAATCGGCAAGGGCCTTCGAAATCGATATACTGACGAAATCCGCCAGGCGGGTACCGGTATCCATAAAAATCAGCAAAACGCTTATCGATGGCAGCACTCTTTACACGGCTCTGGTGGTCGACATCAGCGAGCGTCTGGCAAGGGAGAAAGAAAGGCAGGAACACATCGCCGAAATGGCGCATGCCGGCCGTCTCAGCATTATGGGTGAGATGGCGGCGGGTATCGCCCATGAACTGAACCAGCCGCTGGCGGCCATGTCGCTCTACCTGCAGGCCAGCCTGCGTCGTTGCGACCCCGAGGCCGACACCTGCAAGGACATTATCAAGGCCGTTAACTCATCAATAGAACAGGTGGAACGCGCCAGCGAAATCATCCGAAAAATGCGCAGCTTCGCGCACCGTGAAACATTCCATCTTGAACAGGCCGACCTCAATAACATTATACGCAAATCCGTTGACCTGGTTCTGATCAGCCAGCAGAATATCAGCCCGCGGCCGGAGCTTGAACTCGAACCTTCCAGCCTGGTGGTAAACGTTGATGTACTGCAAATCGAACAGGTCATGATTAACCTGATACGCAATGCCTTTGATGCCATGCAGGACATTGCCGAGGAGCAACGAAGCTTACTGATTAAAAGTGAAATCGATGACAAGGGTTACGTCCGCGTTTCGGTATACGATGCCGGTGAAGGCGTCTCCCGGGAAAACGTCGACAGGATATTCGATACCTATTTTACGACCAAGGCCGATGGCCTCGGCATGGGCCTGTCTATCTGCCGCTCGATTATAGAGGAGCACAATGGCGTATTATGGTACAGAGAAAGAGAAGAAGGTGGCTCCCAGTTCTGCTTTATACTACCATTGGCAGGTAGCGATAACGACCGGCCGCCGCCGGACCGACAGGAAACAGGCTGAAGTACGCCTCACAGGTGTTACTTCAGCGAGGAAACCCACTATGGCAGAACCGACTATTTTTATTGTTGATGACGATCCCGCAATAAGAGACTCGTTAAGCTGGCTGATAGAAACCGTTGGTTACCCCGTCAGAACCTATGCATCGGCACAGGATTTTCTTGATGCCTACGATCCCGACACGCCCGGCTGCCTGATACTGGATGTACGCCTGCCCGGCATGAGCGGTCTGCAACTGCAGCAGAAAATGCGTGCAGATAATATCAACTTACCCGTCATTATTATCAGCGGCCATGGTGATGTACCGATGGCGGTAAAAGCCATGCAGCAGGGCGCCCAGGTCTTTCTGGAAAAACCGTTCCGTGACCAGGAGCTGCTGGACAATATCCAGGAAGCCGTGGAGACAGATGCAAGGAACCGGGAAAAAGATTCGGCCTCTGCATCGGTCATCACCTGTATTGAGAGCCTGACCCCCCGCGAAAAGGAAATCATGGAACTGATGGTTTCAGGCAACCCCAACCGGAAAATAGCCGAACAATGTGGCATCAGTGTAAAAACGGTTGAAGTGCACCGTGCCCGGGTCATGGAAAAAATGAACACAAAATCACTACCCGAACTGGTGCAGATGGTGCTGAGCCTGAAAGATCAATAGCTGAAAGCATCGTTTCACAAGAACAGGCCTGAACAGGACCATACAGACAATAAAAAGCCTTCGTCATTTTATAATGACGAAGGCTTTTCCATTCTCCATACTATTAAACGACAGTCAGTGTCGTGGTCACCGTACCCAGTGCCTTGCCATTGCGAATATCACGATATTCGATACTCGCCGTGTACTGGCCGGATGAAGGCATCGTTACCAGCAGGTCATAGCGTTCACCGGCACAGCACAGCTGTTCGGTTGTAACATAGGGAACTGCCAGCGGCCGCCCGTCAGAAGCAATCACCTCAAACTGCAAGCCACCCAGACGTACAATACCCGGCATATAGCTGGTGCCATTGACGCGGATCAGTACCTTCTGGCCGGCGCCGGCAGAAATCGCCACCGTGCTATCGTTACTCGCATTGGCGCCGTCACTGCCATTGATCATGAAATAGTCGGGACGGTAACGCGCGGTTTGTGCACCGCTCACCCTGCTGCCATGCCAGCTGCTGTCAAAGGCGCCCATCTGCCAGATATACTCCTTATCGAAAGCAGGACCGCCTGCCCATGCCACATTGCTGTCACCATTGGCAGGACGAATAATCACCGTGCCGTACATACCCATTTCAAAATGCAGGGAGGTATCCACATGGCAGTGATACATATAGGTACCAGCATGTGGCGCAGTAAAGGTGTAGGTATATGAATTACCGAGGCTGGTGGCATTGCCGACACGACCGAAACCGCCGCCGCCCATGCTTCTTCCGACATAACCGGAAGTACTTGGCACGCCGTCATTCGCCTGATCCACATCCAGACCATGGAAATGAATACTGTGCGGCATCATCGAGCTCAGCGTGATTTGCACATTGGAACCTTCATTGGCCTCGAAAACAGGGCCCGCCAGTGCGCGATCGCCATTAAAGCCGCTGCCAAAATACCAGGTGCGAAGTGATGCACCATCGGCCATGGTCAGATTGCCCATCATGCTGACGCCAACGCTGGTAGGTGCGGCCTGGTAACTGAAGGTGCGACCACCGGCAGGCGGGGTGGTAGAGCCGCCACCGCCGCCGTTTCCGCCACCGCCACCACCGCGACGCATACTCATTGTATAGATCTTTTGAAACTTGTTAAGCATTTTCATTCTCCTCAAATTCTCGATAACGGGTTATTACGCTGCGACCATGACGATCAGTGCGCCGCCATAGGGATACACATAAACACCATTGGCGGTTACACCGGGAACATAGTGGGTATGCAGCGGGTAGGCGCCCGCCTGCGCGACCGGCAGGATGACATCGGTACACATGTCACGCTCCACCTGGGTGGTATCCTTCTCGATGACACGGGTTTCCAGTACGCGATTGCGACTGATGACATTAACGTGATAACCGTGGAAGTGTTGAGGATAGGTAATACAGCCGGTATTAATGAAGCGGATGGCCACGTTCTCGCCCACATTCATAGAGACCAGCGTGTCGCCATCACCGGCGGTATCGGGATAGCTCAGACCGTTGGCAAAGTAGTAGTTAGGCTCGTAATCGTCCATATTGTAGGTACCGCCGGCAGCCACTGCCGCATTCAGGCGGTCATCCAGTTCGTTCAGCACCAGCGTGTACTGCCGGTTAAAGGCAGGCCCGCCGGTGTACAGGCGATCGGAGCCATCGGCCGGCATCACGACCAGAGGGCCGGAAAGCCCCATCGCCTTGCCGATTTCACCATTGACACCGTCGGTGTAGAAATAGCTGCCGGCTGCAGGCGCGGTAAAGCTGTAGGTCTGTGACGAACCGGGTGATACGGAAGGCGTATTCGCCATTACACCGGGAATGACAAAGTTGATTGCCCTGTCCAGGTTGTTGGTAACCGTAACATTGACCACGTCACCTTCATTGACAACAATGCCGGAGGTCAGCGCACCGGGACCGCTGCCATTGGCATCATTGAACTGCCAGACATAGACGGACGTACCATCGACCATGGTCTTGTATGTCCCTTCGGCGCTTAATTCAATATTGCTGGTAGCCGCATGTGCACGCTTCGAATTCAGCACGGTCAGGCCGGAAAGGGCGAATGCCGCAGAACCAGCCAGACTTGATTTCAGAAATTCACGTCTTTGCATAATTTTTCCTCACTTTAGATATTTTCTCTTTTTATATATCGGGTTTCCGGAGGCATCAGGAATGAAAGAACCGGGCCATGAACAACTGCCACAGACAGAGCCTGTTTCAGATAGCCATGCAGTCAGAAAAAAACGGTAATTTCAATTCAGTCTCGCCCAAATCAATAGGGAAATACATACTTACCCTGATGTCGATCTGGTGAATTATGGATACGGGAAAAGGTTGTATTTATTACAGCTTACTTCTTGATGCCAGATAACTCACCCTCATCCCTGCTGTAAACAGATATTGCCAGAAGCATGCCAGATTTATTTATTCCTTTTATTTCATATAGATAGGTGATATTCAGCAAGTAAGGACAGAAATCGGAGAAATAACGTAAAGTTATCCGACAATAAGAAATCTGTATCGGGTGATCAATATATGCAATATTGCCCGTATTTTCAGGCCCGAACAATAACCAGGATTGAAACACTCACCCCATAAAACTGTAAGGTTTTCTAGTATTAGAATAAGTAGTTACCCTTATACTCAAAAATAAAATCACTTGTGTGTTTAATTAAATCAATAATATAGATAAGTACAACAATAAAAATCACCATGTAAAATTTTTCGACAAACAGACAAAAGCCTTCCGTCTTTCAGGAAACACATTGCAAACCGCCCTGCGCCGCTTGTCGCTATCCACCAAGGCTGGTCATACTGCTGAGCGGTATATGGCTCTTATCCCGGCGCAGAAAATCATGGCGCGCTGGCTTGCTGGCAATAGCCGTCCGGATAAGCTGCATGATTTCGTCATCACCGCAACCGGCTCTCAGAGGTTCGCGCAGGGAAACCCGATTTTCATGCCCCAGGCACAGCACAAGTTCACCCTCTGCGGTGAGGCGAACCCGGTTACAGCCTTCGCAAAAATGCCGGGACACGGCGGAAATCACCCCTACCCTGGCCGGACCGTTTGCCAGTTGATAATAGCGCGCCGGGCCTGCGCCCCTGCCACCCTTGACCGGAACCAGCTGCGTAGCGAAGCGCTCACGAACACGCTGCAGTATCTGTGCGGCCGGATAATGCAAATCCATTACCCTGCGCCCGGCTTCACCGACCGGCATGGTTTCTATAAACCGCAGCTCCAGGCCTCGCTCAAGCACATAATCCAGCATGGACTCAATCTCGTGATCATTAACCCCTCTCATTACGACCATATTGATTTTTACCGGCGCCATACCGGCGGCCAGCGCGGCGTCTATACCACGGCTGACCTGTTGCAGCTCACCATTGCGGGTTATGCGGCGGAAATTATCAGCATCAATCGAATCAAGCGAGATATTTACCCGACTGACACCTGCCGCTTTTAATGGCGCAGCAAAACGTTCCAGCAAATGGCCATTGGTCGAAAGTGATATATCCGCAAGCCCTGGCAGCTTTTCCAGTTGCCCGACAAAATCCACCAGATGGCGCCGCACCAGGGGCTCGCCGCCGGTAAGCCTCAGCCTGCTGACACCCAGCTCGGTAAACAGACGGACCAGGCGGGTCATTTCCTCAAAGCTGAGAAAATCATGATTACCTGCCACCCGGTCACCGGCCTTTGTACGACAGTAAAAGCAACGGTAATTACAGTGATCGGTTACCGATAACCGCAGATAATCTATGCGGCGATTGTATGAATCAATAAGCTCTGCCATGAGTATGCTCTGTTTACCCCTACTGTCTTTGTCAATAAAAAAGGTTAAGGAAGCTCTGACTAATTCTGGCGTAAGCAGATTGTGGTGAAAAATCGCTCAGTTCAGGGCGCAAACCGTACGGAATAGCCAGCTATTTCGAAGGTCTGCAACGCGGAAATGCGTGATTTTGCGCCGCAAGATGCCATGTCACGAATTAATCAGAGCTTCCTGAACAGCCCGTATCTGCGAAGATGAGGAGAAAACGCAATGGACTGTTAACCTGAAAAACTGTGAGCCTGCCTTTATTCATTCGCGTATCCATTCAGGCCGGAAGCCTGTTTACTGACCTCCTCTCCCTGTGTCTGCAACCACTCCATATCATCGACAATAAACTGCGCTGTCACCCTGGCCAGCTGCACATAAAAAGGAAGCGTTGTTTTTTCCTGCAATAACCGGCAAAAATCATCCACCCATGCCAGTAGATGCCTTTCCAGAAAATCCTTTTGCGCCTGCAGATAATGCCGCGGCTGGTTCGGCCCGGCGCCTTTCACCTTACCAAGGGCGCCACTGGCGGATTCGACCATGCGATAGCAGAGGTAATGCATAAACTCCAGCTCGTACATGATATGGTCCGGCATTTCGTTTATCGCTCTGTTCAGGCCCAGGCCAAAGAACCGGTAGAATTTCTTTACCTCCCACTGGCGCATGGCGCGATCGGCCTCCTGCCACTGACCTTCATAAGGCTTGCAGTATTTTTTCTGTTCATGACCGTCGAAGACATTGATATATTCCGCTTCCATTTTATCCAGCTCAACGAGCATGTCTTTCCTGCTCACGGCCAGATTCGGATAAAGCACCGCGACCAGTTCATATAATTCATCCTGAGTGGACAGCAGATTTTCACCGGGGTAGGAAAACGCCAGTGAAAGCAGGTAATACATCCTGCTACGTACGATATTCACGGTATCCATAGGTGTCAGGTTTTCCTGAACCATTGAGTTTCCCTGATGACCTGTCATTGCTGCTTGAGACATAATTATTACCCGTTGTTAATTTGATTATCTGATTGAATCCAACCAGTGTGACTGCACCTGAAGTAAGGCCGGTTTATTGCAGGCTCACACTGGTCTGGCCGGTAATCCATTTCTTGCCGTTACGTTCCCGGTTTGCACCATCCCAGCGGGCAAAGGCCATCGGGCTGTTGCCATTGGTAAGGTCCACCTGGTTATCGGTATTAATTGGCACCAGGGGGCGGCTCATAACAACCTGCCACTGGCCATTGGCGTAGTGACTGATAACCTGGATATTGTCATCGCCGGTTTTGGTTATCGTGCCCAGGCCGCCGGCAACGATATTATTCACCTCACCTCTGGCGGCATGCCAGAACCAGATATTGACCGGATTAGCGGGTGAGCCCATGCGACATTTCTGCTGGGCGGAGAACATAATGCCGACGCGATCGGAGAATTCATCGACACCGTTGACCGTGTCATTGCGCGTTGCATCATTCCAGGTCAGGAGAAAGGCGATTTCCGTGCCGTTATGGATGGCCTTGACGGTCATGGTGCCACCGGTGCCGCCGGAGGTGCCGTCGCCACCACCCCACATGCCACCGCCACCGGTGGAATTGATAAATCTCAGGTTAAATGACTGTGCTGTGGCAGCATCCCACAGAGGATCATCCGGCGGCACCAGCACATTGCCGATAACCCGCGCGGCTGTGATACCACCCCAGTTACCGCCACCACCGCCGCCACCGCCACCCCAGCGGGCAGCTGAAACCTCGGCGCACATAAGACCGGTCAGCAGGATAATGACTGAGAAAAGAGTCGCTGTTTTCTTGATAAACGTTTTCATAATCACCCCACCTACAGGCTGTAACGATTGTTGGAATTAAGGACTTCGAGAATCACCGAGCTGCCGCCTCCGGTAACCGCGTCACGTTCCGCCCGTAGTGTCGCGATTACCGAATCCACGCCATCACCAAACAGCGAACGAAGATAGGACATCGGTATCCTGTCGATATTGATCGGGCGGCCCTGGTCATCAACGGTTGACGGCCCTGAAAACGGAGGGATGTAATAAACATTGGGGCCGGTACCGTATTCAGGGTGCAGCGGGATTGCCACCTGGTGCTCTGTCACCAGCTTGTAGACATCCGAGGTCGTGTCATCCAGAAAACCGACCTGCCGGATCCGGCCCGGACACTGCACGGCACAGGCATTGGCCTTGCCTTTTTCAATACGCGGGTAACAGAATATGCATTTCTCCGACATGCCCTTGGCGGCATTGAACATCATCTTCTTGTAGGGGCAGGCCTGAACGCAGTGCCGGTAGCCGCGG